>NZ_QAYX01000016.1 GCF_003054705.1 Opitutus sp. ER46 | reverse complement strand
TTCTCATATCAGCCGACAGGTTGGCGCATCCCGCGCCGCCTGTCGGCTACATGTCATCTTCAGTCTTTCAGTCCTTCAGCCCTTGGGCGGCGCGCTTCAGCGCGTCGCCCCCCGCGCCTCCGCCCACACCTGCGCCAGGTGCACGAGCGTCTCGGCCGCCTTCGTCATGTCCTGCAGCGTCACCCACTCGCGCTGGCTGTGCACGTCGTGCATGCCGACGAAGAGATTCGGCGTGGGCAGCCCGCGCTGGGTCAGATTCGACCCATCCGTTCCACCCCGGATTGGGCCCGAGTGCGGCTGCAACCCGGCCCGCCGGATTGCCTCCTGGGCAAACTCCACCGGTCGCATGTCCTTTTCGAGCCAGTAACGCATGTTCCGATACTGCTCCACGAAGCTCAGCGTCAGCTTGGCCCGCGGCTCCGCCGCCTGCAGCTCCGCCACCAACCGCTCGAGCAACGCGTGCTTCTCCGCCAGCCCGGCGAGTTCGAAGTCGCGGAGAATCATCCGCACCGTCGCGTGCTCCGCCGTGCCACTGCACTCCGTCGGGTGAATGAACCCGTCGCGCCCCGCGGTCGTCTCCGGCGCCTGGTCGCGCGGCAACGCCGCCAGAAATCGCCCGGCGATCCGCAGCGCATTCACCATGACGTCTTTTGCCCAGCCGGGATGCGACGCCACGCCTTCGATCTCCAGGATCGCCGCGTCCGCGCTGAACGTCTCGAAACAAATCTCGCCCGCCTCTTCGCCATCGAGCGTGTAGCCGACGTCCGCCCCGAGCTGCGCGAGGTCGAGCTTCGACATCCCGCGCGCGATCTCCTCGTCCGGGTTGAAGCACAACCGGATTGTCCCGTGCGGAATTTCCGGGTGCTGGAGCAGATGACGCGCCGCCGCCATCACCACCGCGACGCCGGACTTGTCGTCGGCACCAAGCAGCGAGGTGCCGCTCGCGGTGATCACGTCCTGGCCGATCGCCTCGCGCAGATGCTTGGTTGATTCGACGGTCAGCCGGATCGCCGGGTTGTCGGGCAACACGATGGGACGCCCATCATAAGCACGATGCACGATCGGTTTCGCGGCGCTCGGGAGATTGGTCGCGGTGTCCACATGCGCACACCACGCGAGCCGCGGTACCCCGGCCTGCGGCGTCGTCGCCGGAATCGTCGCCAACACGTACCCAAACTCGGTCACGACCACGTCCTTCGCGCCGAGGGCGGCGAGTTCCTCGCTCAGGAGCCGGAGGAGATCCCACTGGCCGGGGGTACTGGGCGTGGACGGCGAGTGCGCGTCGCTGCGGGTCTCGATCTGCACATAGCGCAGGAAGCGCTCAAGAAGGTCGGAGGGGTCGATCGTCATGGGAGAATGAGAGGAAAGGAAAAAACCGGCCGGGGCGACCGCGTCACCTCAGGTGGGCGTCAATCGCCGCGTGCAGCTCAGAGCGTCCGGCGCCGGTCTCGGCCGACGTGAGGAAGACCGGCGGCAGCTCCGAGCGCCACTCGCCGATGGCCGCCTTGATTTTCTCGACGCCGACGCGTCCCTGCGTCGGCGAGTGTTTGTCCATCTTGGTGAAGACGAGCGCGAACGGTGTCCCCACGCCTTCGAGCCATTGGATGAACTCCCGGTCAACCGGCTGGAGTGGCAGCCGCGAATCCAGGAGCACGAACACGAGCCGCAGCGTCTTTCGCTCGGAGAGGTATCGCGCCACCGTCTGGTTGAAGTCGGCCCGCTGGTCGCGGCTCACCTTCGCGTACCCGTAACCCGGCAGGTCGACGAGCCGCCACGCGTTGTTGATCACGTAGAAGTTCAACAACTGGGTCTTGCCGGGCGTATTCGAGGTCCGCGCCAGTTCGCGTCGCTGGGTCAGCGAGTTGATCAGGGAGGACTTGCCGACGTTCGAGCGGCCGATCAGGGCGAACTCGGGCAGCGGACGGGTCGGACATTTGTCCAGCGAGGGAGCACTCAGCTCGAAGGCTGCCGAGGTGATTTTCATGGCTGGCCGCAGTTCGACGCAGCGCCCGCGGCGCGACAACCACATTCCGGCCGGCCCCGCGGCTCAGCGCGCCTGGCGCGGGCCCGGGAGATCGCGGCCACCCTGGTGCAGGACGATGCCGCTGACTTTGCCCGTCGCGTCGCGCTGGAACGAGAGCCGCGCGTCGACGACCTTGTAGAAAAACTCGTCTTTCGCCGTGGCGAACACCGGGAACTTCGGCTGGCCCGTCGCCTGCACGAACAGCGCGCCCTGCTCCTCGGTGACGGTCAGGACAAATGTTGGTGCGAGCGGATACGCCCCCGCGTACTCCCGCAGGACCTCGGCCCGGAGCGTGATCTCACGCGGAGCCGCCGGGAGCGCCTGCCGCGCGCCGCGCTGGTCGAGCCCGTTCTGATGCAACACGAGCGCGACAACCTTGCCCGCGGCGTCGCGTTCAAAGGAAATTTCCGCCGGCACGTCGACCACGGAGAAGCGGTCGGGCTTCGACTCGCGCAACGCGAGCTTCCCCTGGCCCGTCGCCTGCGCCAAGAGCGCGCCATGAGCGGCCGTGATGTCGATGGCGAACTGGGGCGTGAGCGGATACCGGCCGACATAGCTCTCCGCGTCCTGGAGCGCGCTCGGCGCGGCGCCGGGCCGTTTCACGTCCAGCAGCGGAAGCACCCACCCTGCGGGGTCCTGACCGCGCGTCGAGAGCAACACCACGCCCCGGCCCGCCGGGCGCTCGAAGGCGACGAACGCCTGCGTGCCACCCGTCCGGCCCCCGTGACTAAACACCGTGCGTCCCTCCGCCGGGACCACGAACCAGCCCAGCCCAATTTTCTCCCCGGAGTCGGCGTTGACCCGCTGCGGCACGAGCGTCGCGTCGATCGCCGCGCGCAGCGGCGTCTCGGCGAGTCCGGCACAGGCGGCGACAAAGGCCGCGAGGTCTCGCGCGGTGCTGCGCAGGGCTCCCGCCGGTGCATACGCCTCAAACGTCCAGGGCGCCCCGCGGCGACCGTGCTCATGCGGCGGCGCGAAATCCGTCGGCGCCGGTTCTCCCGCCAGGCCCAGCGTGGTCGTCTTCAGTCCCATCGGCTCCAGCACCTGCGCCCGCAGCACCTGCGCATAGGGCTGCCCCCAGGCCGCCGCCAGCGCCTCGCCGAGCACGGCGACACCGAAATTCGAATACGCGAGCTTGGCCCCGGCTGGCGCGCCGGGACCGTCGCGTCGCAACGCTTCGACGAGCGCCGCCCGATCGTAGCCCGCGTAGGGGTCGGCGGTGTGCCCGGTCGTGAAGTTGCTGGACAGGCGCGGCAAGCCGGAGGTGTGCGTCGTGAGCGAGAGCAGCGTGATCTTTGCCAGCGCCGCCTGCGCCGCATCGTCGGGCGGCAGCAGGTACTTCGCCGCCGGATCCTGGCGAGACACCTTCCCCTGCCGCTCACTCTCGGCGAGCAGGATCGCGGTGAAAACCTTCGTCACCGATCCGATCTCGAACACGGTGTCGGGCGTGATCGGCCGCGCGTCATCCGCCGCGAACTGCCCGGCGGTGGCGAACGTGACGCCATCGCGATCAATCCAGGCGACCGCCACGCCGCCCGGCCCGCCGGCCGCGAACGCGTCCACCTTGGCCTGCAGATCCGCCGGGGGTTTGGCGGCGGCGAGCGTCGCGACGAGCAGCAGGAACAAGGAGCCGAGGAGGTGTGACGTGCGCATGGGAGGAAGCAGGGGTGAACCGATCGCAGGACAGAACTCGCCGCCAGCCTTCCGAGCCGCGCGCCGCGCGTCGAGTCTCTTCCCCGTGGTCGGCGCCCCCGCTTCCGCCCGCACGGGCTGCCCATTCGCTGTCCTCGCTCCCTCTCCTTCCGTCGCTCCACCCCCAAGCTCCGTCCCACTTTCACCCTCACTCCGTCCCACTCTCACTTTCACTTTCACTCTCACTTTCACTCCGGTACGTGGCCCCGGCCGGGGCCACGTACCGGCTTTGCGCCCCGCCGCGTTTCCGCTACCGTCCCCGCATGAAACGTCCTCACGTTGTCTGTCACATGATGGGATCGATCGACGGCCGGATCGTCACAGAGCGCTGGGCGCTCACGCCCGCCGCCGAGAAACAGTACGAAGCCGTGCATGCGCTGCACCGGGTCGACGCCTGGATGTGCGGCCGGAAGACCTTTCAAGGCGACTTCATGGAACAGCCCCGGGACGCGAAGTTCGGCCGCGCCGCCAAGGTGCCGCCGGTTGACTTCATCGCGCCGGAGCAATTGCGCCGCAAAGGCGAGAAGGTCGTCTACGCCGTTGCCGTCGACCCCGCGGGCCGGATTCGCTGGGACAACAACGTCATGCGTGGGGACCGTTTCGTGGTGATCACGACACAGCAGGCACCGTCCGGCTACCTCGCCGACCTGCGCGCCAAGTCGATCTCGTACCTGGTCGCAGGCAAGAAGGAGGTCGACTTCGGCGCCGCGCTCGAGCGCCTGCACCGCATCTTCGGCATCCGCAAACTGGCACTCGAAGGTGGCGGCGGCATCAACGGCTCGGTCCTCGCCGCCGGCCTCGTCGACGAAATCAGCCTGCTGCTCTGCGCCCAGATCGATGGCGACCGCTGCAGCCCGACCGTCTTTGACCTGCCCGTCGGCCGCGAGGACAAGCTCGGCACCACGCTGAAACTCCTGTCCGTCCAGAAGCGTCCCGGCGACGTCGTTTGGCTCCGCTACCGCGTGCAGCAAAATCCCTAGTCACCGAGCCTCCCGGCCGCCGTGGAGGATCCCATCGCGGCCGGAAGTATCCGGACATTATTCCCGAGAGTATCCGGACATTATTCCAAGTATCCGGACATTATCCCGTAACCGTCCGAATCTCGGGCAGTTATAATTACTGCCCTCGTACCCTCGTCGTCGACGCGACCGAGGCGCTCGAGGCCACAATGCTCGACCGCCGGCTCCGCACATACCCAAAGGTCGGAGTTTCACGACGCGCCGGCGCGTCCGATTCGCTTCAGCCTTCGGCCTTCAGCTTTCAGCCTTCGCTTCCTTCAGCTTTCACTTCCACGAACCGGCGCGTCACGCGGCCGTCGGCGGCGGTGCAGACGAAGAAGCCCTTCTCCTTCGTCCCGTCGAAATTGAAGCGCTTCAGGGCGCAGCAGCGGTTCGTGGTGATCGTCGCCGCGCCAAAGGTTGCCTCCTTGTAGCCGTGGAAGTGGCCGTTGAAGACAGCCTGCAGGTTGAAGTCGCGGAACCGCTCCAGCAGCGCGTTGGCGTTGGCCGGCTGCATGCGGGCATTGGTCTTGTCGGTGATCGGTCGCAGCGACGGGCCGTCGATCAGCGGGAAATGCGTGAACAGCACCAGCGGCCGCTGGCGGTCGAGCTTCGGCAGGTTCGCATCGAGCCAGGCGAAGGTGGCGTCGCCGATCTTCGTGTCGTGCCAGCGCAAGCCCTCCGACGAATCGAGCCCGACGAACTGCCAGCCGGCGTGCTCGAACGTGTAATTGATGCGATTTGGGAAGACTTCCTCGTACGCGCTGCGATCCGTCTGCGTCGTCCAGTCGTGGTTCCCGATGACCGGATACATCGGCACCTGCAGCCGGGCGAAGATGTCGCGCACCGCGAGGTGCTGCGCCTTCAGGCCCTTGTCGCACACGTCGCCGATGTGGAGGACGAAGTCCGGCTTCTCCGGCGCGATGAGCCCCGTCACTTTCTCCAGCCACGGGCCACACTCCGGGGATAGGTAGTGCGTGTCGTTGATCGCGATGAACGTGAACTTGCCGGCGGGCGGCGGCGTGCCCGCGGCACGCAGGGCGCCGGGCCAGAGCCCGAGACTGAACAGCGCGCCGAGACCGAGGGTCTTCACGGCGTCACGGCGGGAAAGCAAAGCGGCGGTATCCGGGTCGCGGGGGGTGAATGAAGCCATGACCGGCGAAGTTACGAGGGGGCCCACCCTCGTCTAGGCGAATAAACACCCGCACGCCGCGTCACCGCGCCGCACCGGCGGGAGCCGGCGGCGCCGGCGTATAGAACTCGCGGATGATCGCGGCAAACGAGGCCTTGGGCCGGCGCTGGGTGTCGAACACGCCCCAGTGCTTCTCCGCCATGCTGGGCGGGGTCGCCGCGCCGCCGCCCTTCCACGACTCGTCGAAGGCCTCGAACAGGAACGTGGGCACGCGCCGCTCCGCCACCCAGCGCCAATGCTGGCGCAGATACTCGGCCTGCGCCGCGACGGACACCTCCGCCTTCATCAGGGTCCCCTCGCCGCCCGGGCCGGTACGGCTGGCGTTGTGCTCCGTCGCCCACCCGGTCTCGCCGATGATCACGGGCACGCCGCGGTGGAAGGCCACGCACGCATCGTACTGCGCCGCGGTCCAGGCCATCGCCTCGTCCAGCCGCCGGCCGTTCCAGAGCGCGTAGGCGTGGAAGGTGATGAAATCGAGCTCAGCGGCCACGACCCGCGAGGCCTCCTTGTTCCAGAAGTTGTAGTCGTCGGCACACGTCACGGGCTGCCGGATGCCGGCACGCAGGCGACGCGCCCAACCGGCGATCGTCGCCGCCGGTGCGTGGTGCGCGGACCATTCGACGCCCGCTTCGTTGCCGGCGGAAACGGCGATCACCTCGTCGGGATACTGGTTCGCGAGCCGGATCGCGTTCGCGATCTGCGCCTCGTTCTTCGCCTTCGCCGCGGGGGTGTCCTCGTTGACCAGCCAGGCCCCGAGCAGCAGCCGGATCGGCAGGCGCTCCTCATGGATGATGCGGAGCGTCTGCTCCGTCACCGGCGAGGCGTCGTACATCCGGATCAGATTCCAGTAGCGGCTGACCAGCCGGAGATCCGCGGCAATTTCCGCCGCGGAGGGCGCGCGGCCATCGGGCTCCTGGCCGTCGCGATACGGACTGAACGAGACGGCGTTGCCGATCCATCGGCCATTGAGCTCGAGCTGAAGCGGCCGGCGACCGCTCGGGAGCGAGCCCCCGACGTCGCCGGCGGGCGCCGATGCGGCGGGCGCAGCCGCCCAGGCTGCGGCGCACGTGACGAGCAGAAGGAGGGAACGCAGCAGCGGGACGCGCACCGCGGATACCGGGGCCACCGGGGCGCCGGCGCAGGAGGGAACAGTGGTCATGTCAGGAGGCGGGAGGCGACGAGACCGCCGGCGTGGCGGTGGCGGACTGGCGCTCGGCCAGCTCGCGTTCGATGCGTTTCACCATTGGCTCGTCGAGGGTGTAGAAGAAGATCACGAAGCCGCTCAGCAGCGCGAACGCGCCGGGCAGGAGGCTGTACAGGAGGATGATGCCGTGCACGACCTCCGGGGTCTGGGTGGTGTTGGGCACGAAGCCAAAGCCGGCCAGCAGCCAGCCCAGCAGCGCGCCGCCGATGGCGAGCCCGACCTTTTGCGCAAACACTGCGGCGGAGAACACGAGGCCGGTGGCGCGGCGGCCGAAGCGCCACTCGCCAAAGTCCGCCGTGTCGGCGTACATCGACCAGACCAATGCGGGCGTCGGGCCGGCGACAAACGACGCGAAGATGTTCAGCGCGTACAGCGCGGGCATGGCGTGCGGATCGACGAAATAGAACGCCAGGAGGGCGAGCGCGTTGAGGATCGTCAGGGTGATCATCAGCCCGCGCCGGGCAAAGTAGCGGAGGAAGAGCTTCGTCGACAGCGCACCGGCAATGAACGCCAGGAAGCCGACGAGGTTGAACTGGCCGAGACCCGCCTCGCTGCCGATGCAGTACTTGAAGTAGTAGATCGCCGACCCGTTGCGCAGGCCGACGTTGGCGAGCGTCAGGAACCCGGCGAACACGAGGATCACCCACGGCCGGTTGCGGCCGAGGTCCGCCAGGTCCCGCCGCGCCGAGGACGGCTGCGCGGCCGGCGCGGTGACGCGCTCCCGGGTATTGAAGAAGGTGTAGAGAAACATGCCGACCGAGAGCACGGCGAAGATCGCCATTGTGTTCCGGAAGCCCGTGGCCGGGTTGCCGCCTTCGCCGGCGAGCGCGTCCTTCAGCTCCGGCACCAGCCAGCCGATCAACAGCGTGCCCGTGAAGGCGCAGGCAAACCGGTAGGTGGAAAGCGAGGTGCGATCGTCAGAGGAGGAGGACATCACGCCCATCAGCGCGGAGTACGGCGTGTTGATCGCCGCGTAGGCGAAGAGCACGAGCGTGTAGGTGACATAGGCATACGCCAGCTTGCCGCCGGGCCCAAAGCCGGGGTTGGCAAACATGAGGAAGCCGAGGATGCCGTACGGGATCGAACCCCAGAGAATGTACGGCCGGAACTTGCCCCAGCGGGTCTGCGTGCGGTCGGCAATCATCCCGATCACCGGATTCATCACCGCGGCGAGCAGCGGCGTGATGAACATCAGCGTGCCGACCGCCGCCGACGGCAGGCCGAAGATGTCGGTGTAGTAGTAGGCGAGAAACAGGTTGAACGCCTGAAAGTAGAAATTGGACGCGGTGTCGCCGAGGCCGTAGGCGAACTTCTCCTTGAAACGCAGTTTTTCCGGCACGGAGGACGGGGGTTGGGGTTGGCGGCGAGGAAAGCGACGACGGCGGGATAGGCGAGACTGGCGTGGCGGCGCGCGGGGCCGAGGCAGGCCGGTCCGGCAACTCCACGCGGAGCCACCGGACCGGAACACCCCAGGCCGCGCGAAGCGGCGAACCTAGAACTTGTAGCTGAACTCGAGGCGGGCCGACCGGGGCGCCGAATACATCAGGCCGTAGAGCTTCCGGTCATCGAGCAGGTTGAAGATGTTCAACTGCACCGCCGCATCGTGCGTGTGCATCTTGAACGCGTACCGCACCATGAGGTCGACGTTGTAGCGCTCCGGGGTCTCCAGGACGATGATGCCGCCGTTTTTGTCGGTGATGCGCTGACCACCGCCATGCGTGATGCCGGACTGGTATTCACGCGGCGACTCCCACGTGCCACCGACGCCAACGGAGAGACCGAACAGCCGGCCCTTCGGGAACTGGTAGTGCGCCCACATCGAGACCGAGTGATCGGGGGTGTCGTCCTGCCGTTCACCACTGCCGTAGCCGATGCCCGTCCAAGTCGAAGTGTCGTTGGGATCGGTGTACACCGTGGACAGCGGCTTGCCGGTCAGGCCCCAGTCGGTGTTCGGGAAATACCACACCGCCCAGCGATCCTGCGGATTGGGCGACTTGGCGAACTTGCCGGCCTGGTCGATCACGCGCTTCGTGTTGGCGTAGTTGGCGATGATCTGGAAGTCCTTCGTCAGCGTGAACACGAGCTCGGCGCTCCAGCCTTTGGCGGAGTCGGAGCCAACGAGGTACTCGTTGCCCTGCGGGCCCGACGCGCGGTCGTTCCAGGAGTTGTTCGTCTCCGCGTCGTAGTTGTAGAGCCAGCCCGGCCAGCTCATGCCATGCGACTTCGTGTAATCGAAGACCGCGTCCATGTACGCAGCCCCCGTCGCCTTGGAGGCATTGACGTACCAGTTGGTGGCGCCGCCGACGGACTTCTGGTAGATCGCGCCCGCGGCCACACCGGCGTTCCACTGGGGGAGCGCGGCATCAGCCGCGCCGTTGCCGCCGTTGCTGCCGCCCGGCACGGACGTCGGCGAGAAGTTGCTGACGTTGTAAACGATGTCTTTGGCGGGGTTGAAGTTCTTGTAGTTCGAGGTCGGCGCCCACCAGAAGAACATTTCCGAGCCGGTGCGGCGGATCTTGTACTTGCTCACCGAGCCCGAGATTTTGCCGTCGAACAGGTCGAACTTGAGGCCGTACTCGCGGCTCTTGGCGATCACGGGGCCGACGGGGTTGCCGTCCACGTCGAGGTGGCCGCTGAAGTTCGGCTGCAGGCCGCCGGCCTTGAGGGCGTAAATGGAGATCTGGCGGGTCAGCTGCAGGCTCGCGCCGTACTGGCGCGTGTACTCGCTCACCTTCTTGCTGCGGGTCGACGTGCTCGTCCCGGCAAGGTAGTTCTCGGTGCGCGTGAAATTGTCCGTCCGATCATTGCGGATACCGGCAACGACCGTGAGGCGATCGTCGAGCACCTGGCCCTGGTACACGAGATAGCTGGCCTGGTCCCAGCCGCGGGAGAAGCTGCCATTCTTGCGCGCGATGATCGGCACGTCGGCCGTGCCGTCACCCTGTTTGCCGAAACGGATGTAGGAGGCGTCGACCGGGCTCTTGTAGTTGAAGAGATTGTCCTGCGTGCCGCCGGTGACGGAGTCGTTGTGGTTGCTGTCCTCCGAGTGGCCGAGCAGCACCGAGTTGGTGATCTTCAGCCACTTGTTGCCGCGGTCGAACAGCGTGAGCTTGTAGTTCAACTCGGCGCGGACCTGGTCGAGCAGCGTGCTCGAGTCCGACACCGTCCAGGTGTACTGGAGCGCGACGTTGTCGACGTAGCCGTTGACGGCGTTCTGGTTCGAGTCACCGAGACTCGTGCTGAGGGTGTTGAAGAACACGCGGGCCCGCAGCGCCACCGGGCCGACGTTCTGGTTGAGATTGCCGATGACGTCGCGGCGCTGGAAGTCGGCCTTCGAACGGTTGTAGCCCACGAGCAGGGTGAGGTTCGGCACGAGGGTCTGCGTGATCTGCGCGCGGAAGTTGGACGCCTGGGTGTCCTGGAAGGTGTCGGGACCGCTCCAGCGGAACCGGTACGGATCGGTGCCGGGCACGGTGAAGAAGTCCGCGTGCTCGTTCTGGTCGCTGTTGACGCCCACGTTGGCCATCGCGCGCACCCGCTGGAAACCGATGCCGTCCTGCCACATCTTGCCGTCCTCGAGATCGATATCGATCTGGGTCTGCTTCCACGGCCGCAGCGTGATGGCCGGGGAGATGAAGTAGTGCTGCTGGGAATTGAAGTCGGTGTAGGAATTGGTGTCCTCGTATGCCCCGGTCAGCCGGTAGTTCAGACCGACGCGCGGTGCGATCGGCCCGGTGACATCGAGCGTGCCTCGCATGAAATCATAGCTGCCGTAGGCGAGGCCGAGTTCGGCGGAGCGCTTCGCGGCCGGCGTCTTCGGGTGGTAGTTCACGATGCCGCCGTACTGGCCGAAGCCGTACAACAGTGCCGACGGGCCGAACACCACCTCGACGCGCTCGATGTTGATGGCGTCGGTCGAGTTCTGGCGACGGAAGCCGTCGCGCAGCACCGCATCGGTCACGTAGCCACGAATCTTGTACGAAGTCTGGGTGGGATTGGCCGTTGCGCCCTCGGCGTTGTTGACGCCGCCCGCGCCCTGGTAGGCGCCGCCCGGCGTGCCCTGGTCGTTCTGGGAGGTGAGCTGGATGCCGGACACATAGCGCAGGCCCTGGCGCAGGTTGGTGGAGCCGGTGTCGCGGATGAACTGCTCGGTGATCACCGAGATCGGCATCGGCAGATCCTTGATCGGCGTGTTGAGGCGCGTGCCGGAGGTCGCATTCGTCGCCAGGTAACCGCGATCCTTCGAGGCATCGACGGTGAACGGGCTCAGCACGACGGGCTCTTCGGCGGCGAGATTGGCGTCGGCCGGCGCGGCCTCGGCCGCGATGGCAACAGGTCGCGAGGCGAACAACGCCAGCGCGGCAGTCAGCAGGGACGGAGTGATCCGTTGGGGAAGCTTCATGGGGGTGTTGGTCAAGAACGAAGCCCACCCGACAAACACCCCGCGGAAGCGCCGTGACACTGCGACAGAGCTGTCGCCGCAAAACGGAACCCGGGGGTAATCATGGGGCAGGCGGGGTAGGTCTAGACGCCGGTTGGGGGCGTCGCTTGGGCCGGGAATGAGTCGGAGTTGCAGGGTCCTGTCAACGCAATTGTGCACACAACGAAACAGCCTTGCTCGCCGGACGCCCGACGCCGCTCAACCCGGTTCTTTCACCTATGGAGTCAGGCGAGACAGCTTGGATTATTCGGCGCAGATACGGCCGCGATATTTGTGCACCTTTTCATTTTTGTGCACACGGTTTTTAACACTTGAAATTGCACGCTTACCGTCCACAGTCGCCGCCGTTACGTTTACCCCTGCCCCGCTTTCTTGATGCGCTCCGTCAACCAGCAACTGCTCGCCGAGCGTCTGAACCTTTCCCGGACGACCGTCTCGCGCAGCCTCGCCAACCACCCCGCCATCGCCGCCGAAACGCGCGCCAAAGTGAAGAGCATGGCCGCCGCCCTCGGCTATCGCGGCAACCCGACGCGCACAATCCGCCGTTCGCGCCGCAGCAAGCCCATCACCATCGGCGTGCTGATCGGCGTGCCCACCCAGAATGTCGCGCTCGCCACCTTCCCCTACGTGCTGCAGGGCATCCGCGCGCGCGCCGAGGCCGAGCACCTCGCCATCGACGTCTGCTATCAAGAACCCGCCTCGCTCACCCCCGACGCCAAGCGCCTGCCGGTCTTCCGCCACATCCGCAGCGGCGACTGGCGGGGCATGATTCTCATCTACCCGTTCGCCGAGGCCGCCGTCGCCATGTTCGCCCGCAAGATCTCCACCGTCGCCGTGCTCGAGAGCTATGAGCACCCGTACGTGGATACGGTCGACACCGACGATTACGCCGGCATCCGCGCCCTCGTGCACCGGCTCGCGGCCGCCGGCCACCGCCGCATCGGCTTCGTCGCCTGGCGCTACCCGATCGGCGGCAACTGGACCACCCGGCGCTTCGGCGGCTACGTCGACGGCCTCTTCTCCCTCGGGCTCGAGTTCAACCCGCACTGGGCGTTCAACGTCCGGCGCAACGAGCCGACCCTCGCCGCCGCGCCGATCGCGGACGGCGTCGTGCGCCGGATGCGCGAGGACCACGTCACCGCGTGGGTCTGCGCCGCCGACCACCAGGCGTATCAGCTTATCCAGGACCTGACCGCGCGCGGCGTGCGCGTGCCGCACGACTGCTCCATCACCGGCTTCGACGGCCTCGAGCCGCCCGCCAACCTCCCGCGGATGTCGTCGATGCGCGTGCCGCACGAGGACATCGGCGATTCCGCCGTCGGCCGGCTGCTCGGCCGCATGATGCAGCCCCACGCGCCCCGCCGAAAGATCCTCGTCGAGGCCCATCCTGTCGAAGGCACCACCGTCGCCGCGCCGCGCGCGTGACCGCCGGCGACCGCACCTCAACTCCCGTCTCCACCCCAAGCTCATGCCCGCCCCCCTCTCCTATCGCTTTCCGCCCAAGTTCATCTGGGGCGCCGCCACCGCGGCGACGCAGATCGAGGGCGCGGCGGACGCCGACGGCCGCGGGCCTTCGGTGTGGGATACCTTTTCCCGTCGCGCGGGCGCGGTCGCCCATGGCGACACGCCGGCGGACGCCTGCGACCACTTTCATCGCTACGAGGAGGACTTCGCGCTCCTGCAGCGGCTCGGGCTCCGGCACTACCGGCTCTCGATCGGCTGGCCCCGGCTCTTCCCCACGGGCACCGGCCGGGTGAATCCTGCCGGGCTCGCCTTCTACGACCGGCTCATCGATGCGCTGCTCGCCCGCGGCATCACGCCCTGGGTGACGCTTTATCATTGGGACCTGCCCCAGACGCTCGAGGACGCCGGCGGCTGGCGCGAGCGTGCCACCGTCACCGCGTTCGCTCACTACGCCGATACCGTCGTGCGGGCGCTCGGCGACCGCGTGAAGCGCTGGATCACGATGAACGAGATCCCGTGCTTCATCGGCATGGGCTATGGCACCGGCGAACACGCCCCGGGCGCGCGCGAGAACCGCCGCGTCCTGGCCCAGGCCTACCACCACGCGCTGCTCGCCCACGGCGAGGCGGTGCGCGCCGTGCGCGCCTTCGGCGGTCGCGGCGCGCAGGTCGGACTCACCCAAAACCCGGCCATCGGCATCCCCGTGACCGAGCTGCCGCCGGACATCGCCGCCGCCCAGGCTTGGACTGAGCTGCACAACGAGCACCTGCTCAACCCGGTGTTCTGCGGCCGCTATCCGACCCGTTACCTGCGCTCGCTCGGCGCGGACCGCCCGCAGATTGCCCGCGGCGACCTCGCCCTGATTTCGCAGCCGACCGACTTCCTCGGGCTCAACGTCTACACCGGAAACTTCATCCGCGCGGCCGCACGCGGTAAGCCCGAGGTGCTCCCGTTGCCGCCGCAATATCCCCTCGCCGGGCTGCCGTGGCTTCACCTGGCGCCGCCGGCCATCTACTGGGCGATGCGCCACCTCCACACCCTGTACGCCCCGCGCGCCTTCCACATCACCGAGAACGGCGTCGGCTACGAGGAGGCCCCCGACGCCCAGGGCGAGGTGCTCGACCTCCATCGCTGCGAGTACCTGCGGGGTTACCTCCACGCCGTGCACCGGGCCGCCGCCGAGGGTATTCCGGTACGCGGGTATTTTGTCTGGTCGCTGCTGGACAACTTCGAGTGGGCGTACGGCTACGCGAAGCGTTTCGGCATCGTGCACGTCGACTACGCCACCCAGCGCCGCACGCCCAAGCTCAGCGCGAAATGGTACGCGTCGGTTGCCCGCGAGAACCGCGTGCTTTAGGCGTCACCGATCGGAGAGGACGCGCCAAGGGACCGGGGACCGGGACATCGTGGTGCCCCCGGCCCGGGTGAGCTCAACGCAGGCTTACACGGCGACGCGCATTCGCCCAGGTCCCGCCGGGACGCTTGCACCAGCGCACCACGATTGCTCCGATGGCGTCTTCGCTGCGGGAGGACGCGCGTCCGCCCGCGCTAATGATCATGACCGCCTTCACCCGTCGCGATTTCCTCCTTGCCGCTCTCGCCGCCACCGCGGCCACCCAACTGCGCGGGGCGGGGTCCGGCGCGACCCGCCGCCCCCGGATCGTGCTCCGGTCGTCGTGGCAGACGGTGAACATCGGTGACATCGGGCACACGCCGGGCGTGCTGGCGCTGCTGGAAAAGGAACTCCCCGAAGCCGAGGTCGTGCTCTGGCCCGTGAACGTGCGCAACGGCGTCGAAGAGATGCTGCGCGCCCGCTTTCCGCACCTGCGGATCATCCGCGAGCAGCAGGAGGCGTTTGCCTGCGATTTCCTCCTGCACGGCTCCGGGCCTTACCTGGTCGCGCACCGCAACGTCGCCGCGTGGCGGAAGGAGACCGGCAAGCCGTACGGCGTGTGGGGCATCACCATGGCCCCGGCGGGCGACCCCGGCATGAAGATCATGCGCACGAACGGACTCGACGACGCCACCCGCGAGCTGCTCGACGGCGCGCGATTCGTTTTCCTCCGCGACGGCCCCTCGGTCGAGGTCGTGCGAAAGTCGGGCGTGAAGAGCCCGGTGGTCGAGTTCGGGCCGGATGGCGCGTTCTCCGCCGACGTGCGCAACGACGCGGCGGCGGACGCCTTTCTCAAGGCGCATGGCCTGGAGGACGGGAAGTTCATGTGCTTCCTGCCCAACCTCCGCAACGCGCCGTACTGGCTGGTGAAGCCGAACTATGCCTTCGACGCCGCGAAGCACCGCCGCAACGAGGAGATGAAGGAGCACGACCACGCGCCACTCCGCGAGGCGATCGTCCGGATCGTGCGCGAAACCGACCTGAAGGTGCTGGTGTGTCCGGAGGACTCGACCCAGATGAGCACCGGCAAGGAGTTGCTCGTGGATCCGTTGCCGGCCGACGTGAAGCCGCGCGTGGTGTGGCGGGAAAAATTCTGGCTCACCGACGAAGCGATCAGCACGTACCGCCGCTCGGCCGGGCTCGTGAGCAACGAAATGCACAGCCCGATCATGAGCATCGGCCACGGCGTGCCGGCGCTCGTGTGCCGCTTCGCCGAGCAGACAACCAAGGGGCTCATGTGGCGGGACATCGGCCTCGGCGACTGGCTCTTCGACCTCGACGACCCGAACGACTACGCCCGTGTGGTCCCTACCGCACTCTCCCTCGCGAAGGATCCCGCCGCCGCCCGCGCAAAAGTCGCCCGAGGCCGCGACCTCGTCCGCCGCCGCCAGCGCGAGATGGTCGCCACGCTGCGAAAAGCCGTCCTGGGCTGAACCGAGTGCAGCGTCCGCCGCCGCGCAGGTGGATTTCCCGAGAGAAGATGTCGTGAGGCCAACCGAAGCCTCCCGGAAGAAGCACGAACGCCAAGACGCCCGCAAAAGTCATCCGGGCGAGCCTAACGCCAAGTAATTGACGCCCCGCCGCTTGCGTCGTTAGTAACGCCCAAGCGCCTGACAGGACTCCGCCGGCAGGACGGACGGGCGAACCATGAAGCGGGCTCGCACTTGGAAAATCTCAGCGCCCGATTTTTCTGCTTCCGTTTTAGGAGGTGCCCTCTACGTTCCGCCACCTGCTTCCGGAGAGGTGGCAGAGTGGTCTATCGCACCGCACTCGAAATGCGGAGTGTCGAAAGGCACCGTGGGTTCGAATCCCACCCTCTCCGCCATTTTTTTGCTCCGCAAAAAAATGGTGACGTTTCGCGAAGCGAAACGAGGCGCAAAGCGCCGTAGAGGTGGGATATGGGGCAACGCGAAGCGTTGAGTCCGCGGGACCGGCCGAAGGCCGCCAATCCCACCCTCTCCGCCATTTTTTCTGGCGCAAAAATGGAATGCGTTCGCGGAGCGAACGCCTGGGACCGATGAGGCCGACAACCTAAGCATGAATCAGCGTTTCATCGTCACTCGGTTCGACAACCAGAACGGCGCGATCTCATGGCGATTTGCTGAACTGGAAGTTGGTCAAACGATCTGTCTCTGAAAGAGCGAGGTTTGGCTGTCGCGCTGGCGTCGCGATCGGCCGGGCAAGAGCGGAACGGCCGCAATCCGGCTGGCTTTACAAATCCTAGGTAGATGCCAATAACTACCGAGGTTTTGTAATGAAAGGACCACCGCAACAATCCATGAAGCAGCTCTTTGCCGGCTCGGCACTCAAGCGGAGCCGTGAGCTGGAGGCTGCGGGATTTTCGCGGATGCAACTCCGGCAGGCAGTTAAGAACGGTGCCGTTGAACGAGTGGGTCGAGGTCTCTATCGGCTGCCTGATGCCCGAGTGACAGAAAGCCATTCACTCGCGATCGCGGCTAAGCGAATCCCGAACGGTATCGTGTGCCTGCACAGCGCTCTGCGGTTTCACAACCTTACAACGCAGAGCCCACACGAGGTATGAATGGCGCTGCCAGTGAAAGGCTGGCAACCCAACGCTGGCGGCCAACCTATCCGATTTGTGTGGTTCTCGGGTCCCGCCCTCACCGAAGGCGTCGAGCAGCACCGGATCGATGGCGTCGACGTGAAAACCTACGGCGTCGCGAAGACCGTCGCAGACTGTTTCAAGTACCGGAAGAAGATCGGAATCGACGTTGCCATCGAGGCTCTGCGCGAAGCGCGTCGCGAGCGTCGCTGTACACCCGACGAGATCATGAAGTATGCGCGGGTCTGCCGAGTGGCTAATGTCGTCCGTCCCTATCTTGAGTCACTGACGTGAGCGCGCCGCCGAAGAAGAATCTCGCAGCGTCGGTCCGTCAGCGGCTCCTCAAACTGAGCGATCACGACGGACGACGGTCGGTCCTTCGATACCCGCCGTGTCCGCGATCTCAGCTACGGTTACGCAGTGACCAGCCACAAGTCACAAAGCAAGACGGTGGATCACGTCGTTGTGGCCGCCCAGCGGCTGGATGCCAAATCGGCCTACGTCGCCTGCTCGCGCGGTCGGCTAAGTTGCTCGGTTCATACGCCCGACAAGGTCCACCTGCTTGAGCGTCTCCCGTCCGGGGCCCGCCCGGGCGTTCTTGACGTAATGGCGGACCATGAGCACCGCAGGTCGGATGCGCAGCGCCGCCCAGCTCCCTCGCAGCGGTGGCATGAACGGCTGAAGGCCGCACTTACGCGCGACTGGTGGCGAAAGCACCTCAATGGGCTGTGGCAGGGACGCGGCGCAGACTCACGAGAAGATCAACAACAACAACATCATCATCACCAAGGAGAACATCATGAAGCACATGAACGAACCCACCCGCCCACCATTTGACCTCCACGTTCACGGAAGCGGAGCATTCATCACGTTCGAGATCGGCGATGCTGTCGCGCTGCCCCTATTGTCGCTCAGCAAAGCAATCCTGCGCGGTGAACGCAGCGCCGAGATCGTCCTCAGTTTCGCTGAGCTGCAGCTGGTCATTGAAGGCAGCGGACTTGAGCCGCTTTTCGAGCATCTTCTCTCGGGACGAGTGAAATCGATCCGGGCCGGCGTGTACGAAGCGTGTCGAGTGGACAAGATAACGGCACACGATTCCGCGTAGGTGCGCGGCTAGCTTGCTACCAGCAAGCCCCAGCTGTCACTCTCAGGTGCTCGACAATGAAACGCCTGCTTTACTTCCTTTCAGCTCTACTGGCGCCGTTTTCGAAGGCGGATGGGGCGAAACTTGGCTCCGATGGAGATCCGATTCGACGCATGCTCTTCGCTTCACAGTCGCTGGAGGAGCAGGTGAAGCAGATGCACCTGAACGGCGAACCTGGAGGTTTTCAAGACATCGCCGATGCAGCAAAACTAGCGCGTGAAGGGAAGAAACAGGATGCAATCGCTCGACTGCAAAATGCACTTCAGCATCCGGACAACGAAACAAGAATCATTCTCTGGACATGGGCCGGTCTCCGTGAGCTCGGCATGCAACCCGACGGAAGCGTTGCGGGCGAAGTGTTGGGCGCCGTGATCGAAATGCCGTCCGGCGGCGGGTACGACACCCTCGCCGCCTACGCCGACGGGACGGCTCGGTATCTCAATTTCTCCGGCAAAGCGATCTTCTGGGATCAGCCGGACGAGAAGATCAAGGCACTGTGCAAGAGTCTGATTGATTCGACGATTCCCGCGAGCGGTGCGGCCCGACCTCGAACCACGCTTTCGTTGCCCAAAGGCGACGCTCAGGTGACACTCCTTACGCGCTCTGGCAATTACGTCATCGTGAACCCGCCGCAATCCGTGGTTGAAGCCGGAGCTGCGTTGATGATCGAGATGATGAACGGGGTTAAGCAGGGCAAAAATGCCCCTGCGCCGAAAAAGGAGGACTAACGTGTTTGGTTTTCTGAAGCGCCGAAAGGCGGCCATCCCGGTCGACTACGACTCCGAATGGCTGGGCCTGCAGAATCGGTACGCGGACCCGGCGATCGAACTCGCGACGACGAAAAAGGCTGTCGTCGTGAGCGCAGCCAGCGTTCTCGATCGACTGTGGAACGGAAACGGCGGGCTCGGCTGGGACGAGAGCTGTGAGGAAGATTACATCGCGCCGCTCCGCGAGCATCTGGTGACTCGCGATGTGTTTTCAGAAAGCGAGTGCGAGCATATCACCGACAAACTCGATGCGATTGTCGCGATAGGCCGCGAGAACGCGAAGCGAACGGCTGCTGTCGGTGAGGGCGAGACAACGCTGCTCCCGGCTGGTGAAGAGGTCCGCTACATCGTCGAACAGACGGTTAAGTGGTGCAGACACTCTTCGGAGCCGATCCCGCTGCGAGGCGATGACGAGTATCGTGGTCACTTCTGAGCCGACTTGCGCCGCCAGAGGCTGGCCAGCGACGAAAACACCGAACGGCGGCGCGGCGCAATCGAGGGTGCTCCCATTTGAGCAGCACGTTCCTTTTCCTCGAGTTCGGTGATGTAGCCGATCGAATCCCAAAAGACCTCCCCTGGATTCATTTTCAAGAATTTCCCGGCGGTGTCTGGCTGAATGCCGCTTCGCACACAATACACTCCGAGGGCAAAGCCCAACTCGGCTTCCGTTAGGTACCCTTGTTTCCGCCATTTCCACCCTTGGTATTGGCTGTCCGTCCATTGGCTGAACTGAAAGGCACTATTGCAGAGAAATACGCCGAACCCCTCGTGAACCGCTGCGAGATCCGTGAGTGGTTCGTGTTCCTTCCAACCACACGGCGGCTCAGTTTTCACTGTCGCAAGCAGGTAATGGCATAGCTCGTGGGAAAACGTCGCCACCAAAGCTACAGGTTCGTGCACCAATTGCGGCGAGTAAGTAATCTGAATTTCCTCGTCGATCTGGAACGTTCCCGCTGCGCCCTTGTGTTCAGTTCGTCCGTAGACGCCAGAGCGAGCCAAAGCCGCGTCGCGGTCGGCGTGATCCTCACGCTGACTGGAGAGCCGGCACTTCCAGTTTTGCAGTTCCATTAGCTCTTTTGTGGCCTCGAACATTGCAGCCGCGAACGCATGGTTGCGCGTGTTGGCCTGCGGGTAGAATTCCGGCGTGGGCGTCACCAGGACCGGCTGCTTTCCAGCCGCACGTTTTGGCAAATGTGTTTCGAGCCAACGATAGTGTTGATAGATCCAACGCGCGCGTTCCTCGGTGAACATGATGATAAGGATCACGAGATTGCTCGCGCCGGGCGCCGCCATCCAGCCGGAAAACTATCTGGAACGACCGGAGGCTGCTGAGTATATGTAGGGGATGCGTTGGTTCCTGGCACATGTCGGGGCCGAGAACTCGTACGACCTCGACTACACCGTTCGTCAGCGGCGAACATTCGAGCAGATTGCGCGGTCACTGCCGCGCGGCTGGGAAAGAGATTATTTCGAGCACGATTCGGAGCTTCACGCCAAGTTTCCGAACGGTTCGTGCAACGTTTGGGGCGTGCCAGAAGGAGCCGAGGCTCCATATGAAAAGACTGCTGTCGGCGACGTGGTGCTTTTCGCACCTTCCGCAAGTCGCTCGGAGGGCCTCATCCAGTATTTCGGAATCGTGAAGGCCATCCCGTGGCGCCGATTTGAGAAGGCACCGCACGTGCTGTGGCCCGAATCAGGCCGCACATTTCCGTATCTTTTCTTTTTCGACGCCGAAGAGGGAGTCATGTCGTGGTTCGATTTTACGGCACACGCACAATACGCTGAGAATTGGAACCCCAATGGCCATTATGTCTGCCTTTCCGGAGCTAGTCTTCCTCGGAAAGATGGGGGTATCGCATACCTCGATCGCCTACGCCGGGAATTCAGATTCAAGCCGGTAGATTGACCGGCTTTTTTCGGCATCCACGGGGTCCGACAGAGAACGGGCCTCACAAGAGGCCCGCGGTGCGGAAGGAATAGTGGCCGATCCCTGTCGGGTCGGCTTTCGGATCGTTGTTCGCCCAGCTCTTTCACCTGTCGGCGGCGGAGCGGAAGACGTTGCTGGTGGCGGGAGCGTCCGCCGGGATGGCGGCGGTGTTCGCGACGCCGCTGGCCGCGGTGCTCCTCGCGGTCGAGTTGCTCCTGTTCGAATGGAAGCCGCGCAGCTTCATTCCCGTGGCCGTGGCGGCGATCATCGCCTCGGTCCTGCGTCAGCCGCTGCTCGGCGCCGGGCCCGTGTTTCCCATTGCCGCCCATGGGGCGCCCGATCTGCCCCTGCTGGGGCTCGCGCTCGGCATCGGCGTGGTGGCGGGGCTGGTTTCCGGCGCCCTGACCACGCTGGTGTATGCGTGCGAGGACGCGTTTGCGCGGCTGCCGGTGCACTGGATGTGGTGGCCAGCGCTGGGCGGGCTGGTCGTGGGGGTGGGCGGGCTGGTGGATCCGCGGGTGCTCGGGGTTGGCTACGAGACGATCCACGGTCTGTTGCGCGGCGACGTGCTGGGGCTCACCCTCCTGACGCTGTTGCTCACGAAGGCGTTCGTGTGGTCGGTGGCCCTGGGCTCCGGCACCTCGGGCGGCGTGCTCGCCCCGCTGCTGATGATCGGCGGCGCGGTGGGAGCGGCGCTGGCGGCGGTCACCGGCTGGGGCGATCCCGGCCTCGGAGCGGTGATCGGCATGGCCGCCATGATGGGCGGCACGATGCGGGCGCCGCTCACGGGGACGGTTTTCATGTTCGAGCTCACGCGCGACCAGAATGTCCTGCCGGCGCTGCTGGTGGGCAGCGTGGCGGCGGTCGCCGTCACCGTCCTCCTGCTCCGGCGTTCGATCCTCACGGAGAAGCTCGCCCGCCGGGGGCAACACATCTCCTACGACTACGGCGTGGACCTCTTCGACCTGGTGCGGGTGGGCGAGGTGATGGATCAACGACCGCCAGTGGTGCCGCCCGACCTGGTGGTGTCTGAACTGGCCGATCGCATCGCGCACAGCGATCCGGTGCTCGCCCGCCGGCAGGCAACGCTGCTCGTGGATGCGGACGGAACGCTCCGCGGCATCGTCACGCGCGGGGATCTGATGCGGGCGCTCGAGGAGAATCCGCAGGCGCCGCTGGGCGCGCTCATGGCGGAGCGGAACCTGCAGGTGGCGTATCCCGACGAGACGCTGCAGGACGCCGTGGCGCGGATGCTGCGGCATGACATCGGACGCCTGCCGGTCATTTCGCGCGAAGTGGAGCACCCCCGGCTGCTCGGATACCTCGGACGCGCGGAGATTCTCGCCGCGCGGCAGCGGTGGCACGACGAGGAGGAACGGCGTGAACGCGCGCTGCTGGTGCCGCCCCGATCTCCGGACGCCGGGACGGCCTGACACCTCAGCGGGAGGCGCGCCGTGGCGGCGCGGGAGCGGACTGCGACGCGGCGCGAGTTTTCTCGCTCCGGCGTGCGTGGATCGACAACGAGCCCACCCCGCAGGAACCCGCCGCCGGATTTGCCTCGCTCCTCGTCACCCCCGAACACCCGATTCCCGACAAATTTCCGACAAGAAGAGGCCGCGTTTTGGGGAGCGGCACGCGAGACAGCCCGCTTGCGGACTGACGGGGTTTGCCTCAGTCTCAGTTCCGCCCTGCCGGGCATTACCCCACCGCCGGTCGGCTCCATCCCGCCGTGTCTGCCACCCCCGAACAGATTCGGGACCAGGTTAAGCGCCTCCTCGCCAGTTCCCAGCTCTCGCATTCCGACGCGCTGGCGAGGCTCCTCCAGTTTGTTGTCGACGAGACCCTCCAGGGCCGGGGTGACGAATTGAAAGAGCACCGGCTGGGTGTGGCGGTCTTCGGCCGGCCCGCGGCCCACTACGATCCCGCCATTGATCCCATCGTCCGCGTGCAAATGGGCCGTCTCCGCCGCCGGCTCCAGGCGTATTACGATCACAGCGTCGATCTGGTCCTGATCGAGGTGCCCAAAGGCGGCTACCGGCCGGTGTTCCAGATGCGCGGGACCGACGTGCCGCTGCGCCGGACCGGGTCCAGCCCCGCCTCCACCGCGGCCAACCGCGTCGCCGTCCTGCCGTTCGTTAACATGTGCTCCGAGCCGGATACCGAGTACTTCAGCGACGGCCTCACCGAGGAATTGATCCACGTGCTCGCCCGCGACGCCCGGCTGCAGGTGGTCGCCCGAACCTCCACGTTTCAGTTCAAGCAGCAGGCGCGGGACGTCCGCGAGATCGGCCGCCTGCTCGATGTCGGCAAGATCGTCGAAGGCAGCATCCGCCGTTCCGGCAGTCGCGTGCGGATCACCGCGCAGCTCATCAACGCCAGCGACGGCTGCCACCTCTGGTCCGAACGCTACGATCGCGAACTGCAGGACATCTTCGCCATCCACGACGAGATCACCGCCGCGATCCACGCTGCGCTGCGCCCGTGGCTCGCGGTCGGCCCCGACCCCGCTCCAGCCGCGGTCGCCACGCGCGGCAGCCAGGTGCTGGATGCCTACAACGAGTACCTGCGCGGCCGTTGCCTGTGGAACCGCCGGACCGCCACCGGCCTTCTGGCCGCGCTCGGCCATTTCACCCGCGCCGCCAAAATCGATCCCCGCTTCGCCCGCGCCTTCGCCGGCATTGCGGACTGCCACGTGCTCCTCGGGTTGTCCGGTGCCACCGCGCCGGCGGAGGCGATGCCCGCAGCCCAGGCGGCCGCGCGACGTGCGCTGGCCCTCGATGCCGACGCTCCCGAAGCCCACGCCTCGCTCGGAGCCATCCACGCCATCCATCCGCGCGACGCCACCTTCGCGGCCGCATCGCTCCTGCGCGCCGTCCACCTCGATCCGAGCTATGCGACCGCGCACCATTGGCTCGGTCTGCTCCACCACGCGCCCGCCCGGCGACTGAGCGAAGCCGTCGATGAGATCGAGCGCGCCGTTGAACTCGACCCCCTCGCCGTGCCGATCATCGCCGACCTCGGCCTGATCCACTGCTTCGCCGACCATCACCGCGAGGCCGAGTCCGCCCTGCAGCGCAGCCTCGAACTGGCGCCGCATTTCCACCGGCCGCATTGGTTCCTGGGCCTGAGCCTCGCCGTGCAGCACCGGTTCGCCGAGGCCGAACACGCGCTGCACGAAGCGCTGCGCTTGTGCCCCGACGCCGCCTTTCACACGCGCATCCTGGGCACCCTCGGCTTCTGTTACGGACGCTGGGGTAAACGGCGCGAAGCCCAGGGCGTCTTGCGCGAGCTCCACGATCTCGGCCAGCGCCGCTATGTGCCACGTTGGGATATCGCCCAGGTTCACGCGGGCCTCGGCGACCCCACCAATGCATGGAGAGAACTCGAAGCCGCCGCCACCGGCCTCGAGTCGTACGCGCTGTTCACCAACGTCTGGCCAACGCTCCGCGAGCTGGCGCAGAAGCCCGCACCGTGCGCGCTCCCGAGGGCTGCAACCGCCACCGCCGCCAGGACGCCGGAGCCCGCCCCACAAGCGACCCGCGGCTGAACCGCGACCTGTCTCTTCCGACCGGCCCGCCAAGCGGCCGCGCGGCTCGGCGCACGTTTACCGTAACCGTTACTCCCGCGTTCCGCGCCGCCGCGCTATCCTCGGCGCCCGGAGGCAACATCATGAACTTGGTCATCGGCAGCACAGGGTTGTTGGGACTCGAAATCTGTCGGCAGTTGCGCGCGCGGGGGCAGCCCGTGCGCGCGCTGATCCGCCCGTCGGCCGAGGCGGGCAAGCGCGCCACGCTGCAAGGCCTGGCCGTCCAGCTGATGGAGGGCGACCTAAGGGAACCGTCGTCGCTGCGTCGCGCCTGCGCGGGCATCTCCACCGTCATCTCCACCGCGTCGTCAACGTTCTCGCGGCAGCCTGGCGACTCGATCGCCACCGTCGACCAGGAGGGCCAACTGGCCCTCATCGATGCCGCGAAAGGCGCCGGCGTCAGGCGCTTCGTCTTCGTCTCCTACCGGCCGAAGCTCCCGTACCCTTGTCCGCTCACCTCCGCCAAGCTCGCGGTCGAAAACCGGCTGAAAAGCGCGGGAATCGAGTACGTCGTGCTGCGCGCCTCGTACTTCATGGAGGTCTGGCTCACCCCGATGCTCGGCTTCGATCCCCTTCACGGCACCGTCCGGATCTACGGCGAGGGAGAGAACAAGCTGAGCTGGGTCTCCTTCCGTGACGTCGCGCGCGTGGCCGCCCTGGCGGCGCACCATCCGCAGGCGCGGGAGATCGTCCTCGACGTCGGCGGACCGGAGGCCCTCTCCCCGCACCAGGTGGTGCGCATGTTCGAAGCCGCCGGCGCCGCGGAAATCAGTCCGGAGCACGTGCCGACCGCCACGCTGCAGGCGCAGTACGAGGCCGCCACCGATCCGATGCAGAAATCGTTCGCCGCGCTGATGCTCGGCTACGCCGCGGGCGACGCGATGGACACCGGGCCGATGACGGCGCTTTTTCCCATTCCGCTCGCCACCGTCCGTGACTACGTGGCCAGCCTGCTCGCCCAGCGCGCGGTGGCCGGCTCGTGAGCACGATCGTCCTCGTTCACGGCGCCCTGCAGACGTCCGCCACCTGGGACCTCGTCGCGCCGCGATTGCGGCGTCTCGGCCACGAGGTGTTCACGCCGGAACTCAGCGGCATGGGCCCTCGCGGCGGCCCCATGACCGCCGGCATCAGCCTGGACACCCACATCGCCAATCTCGTCGGTTTCATCAAGCGCCACGACCTGCAGTGCGTGGTCTTGGTTGGACACAGCTACGCCGGCATGGTGACCACCGGCGTAGCGACCCACTGTGCCTCGCGGCTGGACCACCTCGTGTATGTCGACGCCTTTGTGCCGGAACAGGGCCAGTCGGCTTTCGACTTCATGCCACCGCACATCCGCGACGGGTTTGTCGCCCGTGTCGCCGCGGACGGATTCAGCATCGTGCCCGATGAAGCGCTGCTCGATCTCTGGCACCTCGAGGGCGAGGCCCGGACATTCGTCCGCGAACGCTGGTGGAACTTCTCCCTGAGGTGCTTCGAACAGCCGCTCCGGGAGGACTGCCGCGCGCTCACCGTGCGACGAACCTACATCGCGTGCGTCGGCCCGCAAAACGGAGCGCGCCCCGTCTTCGAATCATTCGCCGCCCGGGCGCAGCGCGAACATT
Organism: Opitutus sp. ER46; assembly: GCF_003054705.1. Classification (NCBI taxonomy): domain Bacteria; kingdom Pseudomonadati; phylum Verrucomicrobiota; class Opitutia; order Opitutales; family Opitutaceae; genus Opitutus; species Opitutus sp. ER46. The sequence goes on along the minus strand of NZ_QAYX01000016.1, from coordinate 102,107 downwards.
GGGGCTATTTCGAGCTGCCCACCGGGCACGATTGCCATGTCGACGCGGCGGAAGCCGTGAGCGCGATCATCCACACCGCGGCGACCCAACCTATGCGGCCCTGACGTAGTCCAGGCCCACTACCCCGCTGGGGTACGGCGTCGCCTGGCGCAGCGAGAACCTCGTCGTCTTCCCATCCGGGAACAGCCGTTTCCCGCCACCCAGCGCGAGCGGGTACAACAGCAGGTGCAGTTCGTCGACGAGGTCGTGCGCCAGGAGGGTGTGCACCAACTGGCTGCTGCCGTCCGTGATGATGCTCCCACCGGACTGCGCCTTCAGCGCGCGCACCGACTCAATGATGTTCCCGCGGATCACCGTCGTGTTCCGCCAGATCGGCTTCTCCAGCGTGGTCGAAACCACGTATTTCGCCGGCCCGTTCATCAGGTCCCCAAAGAAGTCGCCCTTCGGCAGCGGCTCGAACGCCTGCGCGTGGGTGACGTACGTCCGCCGGCCCAGGAGGAACGCGTCCACGTCCTGCATCAGCCCGACGAAGGCTTTGCCGATGTCGTCGTGCCAGTACGGCAGGGTCCACCCGCCGTGGGTAAATCCGCCGTCGCGGTCTTCGTCGGCGCCGCCGGGGGCCTGGATGACGCCATCCAGGGTGATGAATTCAGAAACGATCAATTTGCGCATGGGAGGTGTGGGTTTTGCGTTCCGGCACCTCAACGAACGAATCCGGCCGTGGCAGACACCCGGGGCAGCGAAAACACACCGGTGTCAACTGACCGGCGCGAACCGATTCCCGAGATCCGCCACGCCGATCCGCGCCGAGGTCTTCACTGGGCGCCCACGAGCGCCCTGCCGAGTTGGCCCACCGCCCCGCCCGTTGATCCGCATCAATCGGAAAAGGGGTCGCGAGTTGCACGAATGGCATTCGCCCCCATCTGTGACGACGCGTGCGCCGCCGCCTCCAAGTCATCCTGGCCTTTCTCGCGTGGTTTCTCGCCACGGGTTGCCAATGGGACGTCGCGCAACTGGTCGCGTGGGGCAACATGTTCTCCGGCTACGTCACGCAGATGACCGTTGGCGCGGCGGTCGAGAAAACCTTCTCCGGCGAAATGTGCCGCATGTGCCGAGCCGTCCAACAGCGGCGGCAGGAGCATGAGCGCAACCACGGAAAGACGCCCGGAGCCAGGGCTTCAGGGAAGCTTGTCGAGCTCTACCCGCCCCTCCACGCAGCGGCCGTGGTTCCTCCGGCCACGCAACACCTGCGGTATTCGACCGCAGCGAGCCCAATGCTCGGCCGTGGCCGAGCCTGCCCACCGCTGCCCCCGCCACGCGCGGCCTGAGCGTCCTCGGACGTCATCACCAGCGAAACGTGTCCAGACCGTGACCTAACACGGCGGACGCACAGCTCTGCCCCGAACCGTCGGCCAGCCGCCGAAACGGTCGCGCAGCCGGGCGCGCGGATCGCGCCAACACCCCACCGGGGTGTCCTCCCATGAAACCCTTTCCCACCTCCCTGATTCTCCTCTCCTTCCTCGTGCCCGCCGCGCTGGCGCAGTCCTCCCGCCCATCAGACGGGCCGCCGCCCGCCATCCTGGCGCCGATGACCGTCACCGGCACCCGCGAAAGCGCCCCGCTCACCGAGACGCCTGCGGCCATCGGCATCATCTCCGCCGCCTCAATCCGCGAAACTGCCCCCATGCATCCGGCCCAGCTGCTCAGCCAAATCCCGGGAGTGGCGGTCGCCGTCACCAACGGCGAGGGCCATACGACCGCCATCCGCCAGCCATTCACCACCAGCCCGGTGTATTTATTCCTCGAGGACGGCATCCCGATTCGCGCCACCGGCTTCTTCAATCACAACGCGCTCTACGAGGTGAACGTGCCCATGGCCGGCCGCGTCGAGGTGATCCGCGGCCCCGGCACCGCGCTGCACGGCTCGGATGCGATCGGCGGCGTCGTGAACATTCTCACCCGCGCCCCCACTGCGACGCCGCTCGCCACCCTGACCGCCGAAGGTGGCTCGTTCGGCACCTGGCGTTTCCTGGGCGCCGCCGGCGGCGCGGCCAGCGACCACGGCGCCTACGGGGTCAATCTGAACCTCACGCACACCGACGGCTGGCGCAACCACACCGGCTATGATCGGCAGAGCGCCAACGTCCGCGTCGACCAGTCTCTCGGCCGCGGCGTGACAATTAAGTCCGTCCTCGCCGTCTCGAAGATCGACCAGCAGACGGGCGCCAACTCGCCCCTCACCTACGCTGACTACCTCGACCATCCCACCCGGAATCTGCTGCCGATCGCGTTTCGCCAGGTAAGCGCCGTCCGCGCGTCCGTCGAGTACGAGCAGGTGTTCGACTCGGCCGCGATTTCGCTGATCCCCTACTTCCGCGACAACGCGATGGACCTGAATGGATCCTACAATCTGAACTCGGACCCGCGGATCGAGCAGACGCACAACGTCTCGTACGGCCTGATGGCCAAGGGGCGACAGAACCTTCCGTTCTGGCGCGCCCGCCTCATCGGCGGGGTCGACTTCGACTCCAGCGCCGGGTCCCGGCAGGAGGACAACCTGCTCGTCACCCGTTCCGGCACCGGCGCCAACACCCTTTTCAGCGATTACGCCCGCGGCACCCGGATCTACGACTACCGGGTCACCTTTCAGAGCCTCTCTCCCTACGTCCACGTCGAGTTCTCGCCCCTCGCCCGGCTGCGGGTGACCGCCGGTCTGCGTCACGACACCCTCAGGTTCGCCCTGCGCAATCATCTCGCGCCCGGCACGGTGTCGGCCGTGGTGCTCGGGGCCACGCGGTACTACGGCCAGATCGCGCGGGACGACGCGCGCTTCGCCCACACCAGCCCCAAACTCGGCGCCACCTATGCCCTCAACGCCCACACGCACCTCTATGCGTCCTACCACTTCGGGTTTCGCGCCCCTTCGGAGAGCCAGCTGTATCGCGCCGGCAATGACGCCGGGGCCGCGAACGCCGTCGCCAAGGCCCAGCTCGCCCGCGCACTCAAGCCAATCCAGGCCCGTCAGTTCGAACTCGGCGTCCGCGGCGATCACGGCGGATGGACCTACGATTTGGTCGCGTACGACCTGACCAAACAGGACGACCTCGTGAGCCAGCGCAACCTGGCCACGAACGTCGCGACCAGCGTGAACGCCGGCGAGACCGAGCACCGCGGAGTCGAGGCGGCGATCGGCGCCGACCTGGGGTACAAGCTCCGACTCGGCACCGCCCTCTCGTATTCTCGCCAGCGCTACGTACGGTGGGTTACAAGCACCGCCAACTTCAATGGCAAGGACATCGAGGCCGCGCCCAAGGTCATGGCGAACACCCGCCTCACCTGGCGCCCCACCAAGGCGGCCATGCTCCAGCTGGAGTGGATTCGCATTGGCGCCTACTGGCTCGAGCCCGGAAACTCACCGGCGTTTGGCCGTTATCCCGGGCACGACCTCATCAATCTCCGCGGCAGTTACCGGCTGAGTCCGCATCTCTCCGTGTCGGCCCGCGTGATGAACCTCGCCGACAAACGCTATGCCGAAAGTGCGTCCATAGCTTCAAATACGCCGGTCTTCAGTCCCGGCCTGCCTCGCGCCGGCTACGTCGCGATCGAGTACAACTGGTAAACACCCTCCTCATGCCCCGATTCGTTTTGCTCTTCCTCTCTATCTTCGCGCCCGCCGGCATGTCCGCCGCCGCCGACGCAGCCCACCGCCACGTCATGGCGCCCGATCAGGCCGAACTCGGCGCGCAGGCCGCCTTCGATGCCAGCGGCGTCCTCTGGGCGGTGCACCGCGTCAGTGGTCACATCGCGGTCAGCCGTTCGGCGGACGAAGGCCAGTCCTGGTCCAACGCGGTCCTGGTCACGCGGACGCCCGAGGCGATCGACGCCGGAGGCGACGCGCGGCCCAAGATCGCGCTCGGCCCCAAGGGCGAGATCTACGTCAGCTGGACCCGCCCGCTCGCCGAACCGTACACCGGCGAGATCCGGTTTTCGCGCTCACTGGATGCGGGCCGAACCTTCTCCCCGCCCATCGTGGTGCATCACGACCGACAGGTGATCACGCATCGCTTCGACACGATTGCGGTCAACCAGGACGGCGAGGTGTTCGCGGCCTGGATCGACAAGCGCGACCTCGTCGCCTCGACGCCATCCGCCTATCGCGGTGCCGCCCTCTACTACGCCGTCTCCTCCGACCAGGGCGCGTCGTTTCGCGGCGACTTTAAAGTTGCCGACCATTGCTGCGAATGCTGCCGCCTCGCGCTCGTCTCGCACCGCGACGGCACCGTGACCGCGTTTTGGCGGCACATTTTCGATCCGAACATTCGGGATCACGCGATCGCGAATCTGCGCCCGGATGGTCACGCGGAGGCTGTGCAGCGCGCGACCTTTGAGGACTGGCGGATCGACGCGTGCCCACACCACGGGCCGGCGATGGCGATCGATGGCGACGGCGCGCTTCACGGCGTGTGGTTCAGCGGCGCTGCCCGCAACCACGGAGTGTTCTATGGCCGGCTCTCCGCCTCGCGCGGCGACGCTGCCCAGCGGATCGGCGCCGACAGCGCCGGCCACGCCGCCATCGGCGCAACGGGCCGGAGGATCGCGATCGCCTGGAAAGAGTACCGCGATGGCCGCACCGCCCTGCGCGGCCTGATCTCCGAGGACGCGGGCCACACCTGGCGCCCGAGTGAGCTTTCCTCTGCCGCTGGGTTGTCGGATCACCCGAGCCTGCTGACGCACAACGGACGCTTCTTTGCCTTCTGGAACTCTGGCGAGCATCCCTTGGCGGTCATTCCGTTTCCGTGAGCGCGTCAGCCAGGCATCCGCCCAACCGCTTGGTCCCCAGGCGATCCGCCCGGGCCGGGCCCCCCGCCGCACGACGCGCGACTCCGCCGCCGCGCGGCCGCCCGGCAGATGTCGCGCTCGACGGTTGCACTGCGCGCGACCGTAAATAAGTCCCACGTGTCACATGACCGCTTCCCGGACCTATTACTTTGACAGCAATGCAACCACGAGCGTCGCCCCGGAGGTGTTGGAAGCGATGCTTCCCTACCTGACCGAGAAGTGGGGCAATCCCTCCAGCCCGTACCGGTTGGGCAAGAACCTCGTGGCCCCGCTCCAGGCCGCGCGTGAGTCCGCCGCCGCGCTCATCGGCGCCGATCCCACCGAGATCGTTTTCACGAGTTGCGGCACGGAAAGCAGCAACACCGCCATCACGAGCTGCCTCTACACGCAGCCGGCCAAGCGGCATATCGTCACCACCGCGGTCGAGCACTCCGCCACGCGCAACTGCTGCGCCGCGCTGGCCGAGCGGGGCTACGCGGTCACGTTTCTGCCGGTGAACCGCGACGGTTCGCTCGATCTCGCGCGCTTCGAGCAGGCCCTCCGGCCCGACACCGCCGTGGTCTCGATCATGTGGGCCAACAACGAGACCGGCGTCCTCTTTCCCATCCCGCAGATCGCGGCCCTCTGCCGTCAGCGCGGCATTCTGATCCACACCGACGCCGTCCAGGTGCCCGGCAAACTCAAGATCGACGTCAACGAACTGGGCGTCGACCTGCTGTCCCTCTCCGCCCACAAGCTCCATGGTCCCAAAGGCGTCGGCCTCCTCTACGTGCGCAAGGGCACCCCGTTCCAGCCGCTGATCATCGGCGGCCACCAGGAGGAGGGCCATCGCGGCGGCACCGAGAACATGCCTTATCTGGTTGGCTTCGGCCGCGCCGCCGAACTCGCCCGCGCCGTCACACCGGAGCAGCGGCGCACCCTTGCGGCGCTGCGCGACTCCCTCGAGCAACAGATCCTCACTCAGATTCCGCACACGACTCGGAACGGCGCCAAGGAACCTCGCCTGCCCAACACCACGAGCATCTCCTTCGTCGGCGTAGAGGCCGAGGCGCTCCTCCTGTTGCTCGACCAGCTCGGCATCTGCGCGTCGAGCGGCTCGGCCTGCACCACCGGCTCCGTCGCGCCCTCCCACGTGCTGACCGCCATGGGGCTCAGCCCCGCGGAGGCGCGCAGCACGCTCCGCTTCAGCCTCGACTACGAGAACACCGCCGAGGACGTCGCCTATCTCATGAGCCATCTCCCGCGCCTCGTCGCCGAACTCCGGGCCGCCGCGTCCCCGCGCACCGCCGCACGCGTCTCGCCCGCTCTCGCCCGCGCGAGCTGACGCGACCACGACGCCTCCGGCCCGCAACCGGCTCCATGCCACCGCGGCGTGGTTCTGGCCCTGGCTCCCCTCCATCGACTTTCGCTCTTCCTTCCTGCGCCCCGCGCCTCACCCACCGTGCAATCCATCTCCGCTTCCCCGACTTCGATCAGTCCTGACGAAAAGCTGCTCACCTATGCCCGTGAGGTGCCGCTCTACCAGGCAGCCGCCGGCGCCACCTCGGCGTCCGCCGTCTTGGCCGCCCTGCCGTACATCACGAAGCAGGACATCAAGCACGGGTTCCCGAACAACTTCCTCCGGGCCGGCCAGTCGCTCGACGCGCTCGTCGCCCGGAACCTGGTCGAGGTCGAGCACACCGCCGGCACCACGGACAACCGCGCCGACCTCCTGTTGGAACGCGGTTGGTGGGCGCGCCAGGAGCAGTGGGCCCTCGCGCTCAATCCGCACGTGGCCCAGGTGCTCCAGGCCACCCCCGGCGCACATCGCGTCACGATTTCCTCCCCCGCGTGCAACGGCGACATCACTTTCGCCAACGGCACGCCGTCCGTCGAGCGGCGCACGCTCGGCCTCACGCGCGTCGTGAGCCTGTCGCGCTTTCCTTTCCTGCTCGGGCCCGACGACCTCGACCAGATGCTCGAGGAGGCGCTCGCGTGGGATCCGGTCTTCCTGGATACCGATCCGGCTTACGCGGTGGTGTTCGCGCTCCATTGCGAGCGACGGAGGGTCAGGTTTCCGAAGCTGCAGTTCATGTTTACGAGCTACGAGTACACGAGCGTCCTGCACCAGCGCATCCTCGAGCGCGCGTTCGGCGTCCCCGTGTACAACCTCTACGGCTCGACAGAGACGGGCCACCTCATGATGGAGGGCGCCGATCACCAGATGGTGCCGAGCCCCAACATCGCGCTGCTCGACGTCATCAACCAGGACGACCGCGGCATTGGTGATCTGGTCGTATCGACCCTGACCAACGACTACATGCCGCTGCTCAAGTACCGGATCGGCGACCTCGTGGAACGTCGCGCACCCACCGCCGGGAGCAGCGCTCCGACCTACGTCTTGCACGGTCGCGCCCCCGACGCCCTCCAGACTGCCGATGGCCGGCGCATCACGACGCGCGACGTCGACCAATGCTTCGTCGGCGCCGAGGGCATCCAGCACTATCGCCTGCACGAAACCGATGCCGGGAAGTACGTCCTGAGCTACATTCCGGAGCCTGACTGCGATCCCGCCGCCTCCGTTCGCGCCGTCGTGGGAAAACTCGAGCAACTCGTCGGCCGCCCCCGCAGCATCGAGGCCAAACCGGTGAAGTTTCTCCTGCCCGAAGGCTCAGGTAAGTTCGTCCTCAGCTATCCGCTGGCCCGGTAAGGATTGCAGCGCTCCGCTTGTGGCGCGCTGTCCGCCTCAGGATACGAGCGCGAAGGCGACCGTGAACGGGCGGCTGGCGCACCCCCGCCGCAGGGCTCTTACTTTGCCCAAGCCTCGCCTTCTGGGGTGCGGCGCCAGGCGAAGTACTCGTCGAGCACCTTCAGCGCCGCAGCATCGGGCACCGGGCCAACGTGAGGCTGCCCGCCGAGGTAGAGGACCTGCGGATCCTGGTCCGTGAAGCGCGGCCACGAGACGGCGCCTTCACCGTTGGGATTCCCGGTCTTCGCAAAGTTGGTCCAGTAGGTCGCGAGCGTGTCCGACACCGCAAAGTCCTCCGCGGTTATCCGCGGGTTCTTTCGGTCCAGCGTCTGGAACACATAGGGCACGTCCACGCCGTGCGGCGTCCCGTGGTTCGCTGGCGCGCCTCCGACCCGGCGCTCGGGGTGGAGGTCGAGGTGGTAGAAATAGACCGGCGACTTCCCGGTGCGGGCCTGCAACACGGCCCAGCTCCAGGCCTGCCAGCCAAACGCCGCGTCGCGCATCAGGTTCCGCGCCGCCCAGGATACCTTCCCCGCCTCGGCCGGATATGCTTTGAGCAGCGCGTCCGCAAAACGCCCGTATCGCAACCGCGTGCTGGCCTCGTACTCGTCCGCCGTCTTCTCGCGCGCGAAGCTCAGGCCTTCGTCCGAGTTGTAGCCCACGAGGATCGCAACGTCGTTGTATTGGCCCGCTTCGTACAGCTTGTGCTGGTCGTCGGGGATCAACCACCCGTCGATCACCGGCCAGAATCCTCCCATCGGCGTGCCGGCAAAACGCTCGGCCGGCAGTTGCCTGAGCTCGGCCAGCGATTTCGCCCCGAGGCGTGTCGCGTAGGCCGCCCCGGCCTTCTCCGCGTCAGCGAGGCGCTTCATGTTCTCGCCCGGGTAAGTCGTCGGCCGCGGCGGGCCAAACGAGCCGCCGCTCTGCGAAATCGCCCCACGGAACAGCCCCTTCCCCTCCGGCGAGGCGCACAGCATGCTGACGGCAATGCCGCCGGCCGATTCGCCAAAGATCGTCACCTTCGCCGGATCGCCACCAAACGCCCCGATGTTGCGCTGCACCCACCGCAGCCCGGCGAAGAGATCCATCAGCCCGTAGTTGCCCGACGTGTGATGCGGCGACTCCGCGCTCAGCTCCGGGTGCGCGAGAAAACCCAACGGCCCCACGCGGTAGGCAACGCTCACCAGCACCACGCCCCGCCGCGCGAGATGCTCGCCGTTGTGCACCGGCACCGAGGTCGAGCCGAAGGCAAAGCCGCCGCCGTAAATCCATACGAGCACGGGCAGGCGTTCGGTCGCCGCCTTCGCCGGCGTCCAAATATTCAGATACAGACAATCCTCGCTCACCCCGCCGTTCTGCGCGCGCCCTTGGATCGGATCCGGCGCAAAGGTCGTCGCCGCCCGCACGCCCTCCCAACGCGCCGCCGGCTGCGGCACCCGCCAGCGCAGCGCCCCGATCGGCGCCGCCGCAAACGGCACGCCCCGGTAGACCGTCAAACCCGGCTCGGCCGCGCCTTGCACAAGCCCGGACTCGGTCATGACCGGCGCCGGGGTCTGAGGCTGCGCCCACAACGCCGCCGCGGCAGCCAGGGTGAGGAAGAACGTCAGGGGATTTCTCATGGCAGGATGACTCGGCGATATTCGCCCGCCGCGCCGTCAATGCGGCGGGGGGAGCGCATCACCTGAGCGTGGAAGTTTGACTAGCGTGCGAACCGCCGCCCGACCAGCGCGGATTATTTCTGCCCGTCCGCCGCGCCAAGCACCGGGACCAGTTGCTGGCGCAGGACCCGGTGGTACGGCGTCGACGCCAGCGCGGCGTTCGCGAACTCAACGGCCTCCGCGTGTCGGCCGGCGCGTTCGCAGAGGAGCGCAATGGCCGCCATGCTCTCGGTGTCGGGGTAAAGACGGACCGCCGTCGCGAGTGCGGCGAGTTCCTCCGGAGAGGTCACCGCATCTGAGATCCCCCAGGCGTACAACTGCATCAGGTATGCCGCCACCATCTCCGGCATCTGCCGCGCGCCTTCGCGCAGGAGTTCAAGGGCAGGCTGGATCTGTTCGCGGCTCAACCTTCCCTTCGTTCCCGCCGGCGCCGTGAGCGCGCGCTCCAGCGTCAGCCAAGCCAGGTCCACGTATACGCGCGGCCGCCGCACCTTCGCCGCCACGGCCTCGCGCAGCCAACGCTCCCCTTCCGCCACATTGCCCATCCGGAGTTCATACGATCCCAGCAAAGCGATCAGGCGCGGGTCGCGGCTCGCCGCCGCCGCCTCGGCAATGACCTTGTGAGCCGGCACCAGGGTCTCCGCCCCGAAGGGCGCCGACGTCTTCAGCCACGGACTCGGCCAATACCCCCAGCGCCCGCGATTCAGCGCCACGGGCCCCACCACCGCAAACAGCGCTTCCTCATCCACGCTGCGCCATAGGATGGCCTCTCCGATCAGTCCAATCACCTCTTCCCGCGTCGCGGCTCGCACCTCGACTTCGCGCTTCTTTCCGCCCGCGCTTTGCTCCAACAAAAAGTCCAGTTTCCCGTTTTCCAGCCGGCCATCGCGTACCAGCAGGCGTTCCGCAAACTTTGCCAGACGCTTTTCGGCCTCGGCGAAACCGTAGCCGAAACAACTCTCAAACAGGCGCTCGTCGATCGGGCGATCGCACGCCGCGGCGACAAACTGACGAAACCGCTCCCGGTGGTCTGCGTCCCCGTCCGTCAGCCCCCAATACAGGAAGATATTGCTCTGGACTTCGTGGGCCACCCGCAAGGCCGCCGGCATCCGGGCTAGAGTCCGTGACCTCCCCGCCTGGTCCGTGATCGCGAGAAACTCCGCCAGCGGCATGAGCTGCACCGACGCGGGCTTGGCCGCACCAGGCCCCCGGGGGATCAAGACCGAGCTTCCCTCCACCACTACGCCATGCACGGAGCCGCTCCGAATCGCCGCCTTCCGCAAGCCCACCCGGTACCACATTGGCAGCCTCCGGTGCCGTTCGAGGACATGGTTGCTGTAATCCACGCAGAAATGCAGCGCCCACCATTCCGCCGGGCGCAACTGGTGCCGGCCCTGACGCAACAGCTCCTTTTCGGGGTCGATATTCTCATACACCGGCCTCAGCGGATCCCTGGCATCTTTCGCCATCGCCTCGGCTAACACGATCGGGACATCGCCGACGCCGTGCAGCACCATGGTTCGGCCGGGCATACGTGTTCCACTCATTCTCACCATTCTGGCGGGTGTCAGCGCATCGAAGCCGGGAGGCGCGAGCAGCACGGCAAACGCGTTGTCTGCCGACGTGCGGCCCCTCTCCGGCAGCAGCTGGTGGAAGATCGCGACATTGTCGGCCACGGTGTCCGCGAAATCGCGCGTCGTCCGCCGGTCAGCGAGCGACAGGATCCGCACACCGGATACCTCGGCATAGAGGTATGGTCGCTGCACCTCGCGCTCGAGCGACGGCAACTGCCCGGGGGAATCCTCCGTGGGGTTTCCGGCCGCCGCGGCCATCGCCGCAGCGCCAAACGCGATACCCACCAGCACGAGCGGGGTAAGTCTCATGGTGAACGTAATTGGTTTATCGTTACCTGACTCGCCGTAAACCACGTTTTCTCTCCCCGGCCCGCTCATCGCGATCGAGACCACGGTCGGTCCCTTGGGGGTCTTTCTCTTACTCCTACTCTTCCTCATTCTCGCGAGGGATTGAGGGATTGAGGGATTGAGGGATTGAGGGATTGAGGGATTGAGGGTCGTCCCCGGTTATCATAGCCGCCCTCCCCTCCCCTCGTTCTCGTTCTCGTTCTCGTTCTCTCGGGGATCGGGGGAGCGGGAAGCCGGAGGAGGGTGACGGATTGGGAGAACGAGAAAGAGAAAGAGAACGAGAAAGATTTTCCGTGGCCCGCATCTTCGTGACTCTTTGTGCCTCTTCGTGGCCAACCCCGGTCTTGATTGCGCCCGCGTTCCGTCGCACGCCGGCCCGGTAAACCCCGGGGTTGCGTGCCGTGTCGCGGCTGATGGATGCTCGGGGCTTCCCACCACCCCGGCCTCCGCATGCCCACTCCCACTCCACCTCCCCCCCGCAAACTCGGCCTCGCCGTCCTCGGCCTCGGCGAGGGCCGCAGCATCATCTCCGCCGGCGTCCAGAGTCCCCTCTGGGACGTCGTCTGGCTCTGCGATCTCAACGAGGCTCTCGGTCGCCAGCGCTGCGCCGAGTTTGGCCTGACGCAGTTCACCTCCTCCTTCGAACAGGTGCTCGCCGACCCGCGCGTCGACGCCGTCGGCATCTACACGCCCGACCACCTGCACGCCACGCACGTCATCCAGGCGCTCAACGCCGGCAAACACGTCATCTGCACCAAGCCGTTCCTCAACGACCTCACGCAGGCGCGTGACGTCCTCGCCGCCCAGCAGCGCAGCGGCCGCCAGGTCATGGTCGGCCAGAGCTCGCGTTTCTTCGCGCCGTTCGCCCGCCAGCGGGAGCATTTTCTCTCCGGCGCGTTCGGCGAACTCATCACGATCGAGGCCCAGTACCACGCCGACCACCGCTGGTTCCTCGAGAAGCCCTGGGCCCGCAGCGCCTCCTTCAAGTGGCTCTTCGGCGGACTCAGCCACCCCGCCGATTTCATCCGCTGGTACCTGCCCGATGTCACCGAGGTCATGGGCTACGCCGACCTCAGCCCGACCGGCCGGGCCGGCGGCCTGGTCAATCCCGACACGTTCCACTTCATCTTCAAATCCGCCGCCGGCCGCATCGCGCGCGTGAGCGGCACGTATTCCAGCCCGACCGTCCCCGCCCAGCGCGACAGCGGGATGAGCTGCATCCTGCGCTGCACCGGGGGCGCGAGCCAGGCCGACTACCACGAGCTGCGGTACGCGTGGAAGATCGGCTCACAGGCCGTCGTCGAGGCGTTTGAGGGCGCCGAGGACTACTACTTCCGCTTCGAGGGTCACCGCCACCACGCCGGCGAATACCAGAACTACATCGAATACTTCGCCCGCGGTATCGCCGCCGGTGAGACGCCCAAGCCCGACGCGCGCGAGGGGATCGTCACCGTCGCGCTGTTGCAGGCGATGGAGGAGTCCACCACCCGCGGCCAACCCGTCCAGGTCCGCGCCATCCTTGACCGTCACGGACTCGGCGATCTCGCCTAATCCCCCGGCGCCGCTCCGCTTTCTTCCAGCCCCCCCAAAACGCATGCACCGCACCTCCTACGCCACCCGGTTCAGCTACGCCGCAAGCGATGTCGCCGGCCAGCTCCTGTTTTGCTGGATCATGTGGTACCTGCCCTACTTCTACACCGACGTCTACGGCCTCTCCGCCGCGGCCGTCGGCACGATCCTGCTCGTCGCGCGCTGGGTCGACGCGATCGATGCGCCCGTGTGGGGCATCATCTTCGACCGCACGCGCAGCCGCTGGGGCAAGAGCCGGCCGTGGTTCCTCTGGCTCAGCGCGCCGTTCGCGGTGTTCGGCACGCTGACGTTCCTCACGCCCGATCTCGGGCACACCGCCAAGATCATCTACGCCGCGCTGACCTACATCGCGTGCAACGTCCTCTACACCGGCATCAACACCCCGGTGACGTCGATCCTCTCGGCGCTCACGCCCGACTCGAAGGAGCGCGTCACGCTCACCACGTTCCGGATGTTCGGTTCCAAGCTCGGCGTCCTCATCGTCAACCTCACCGGCCTGGCCCTCGTCGCCCGGCTCGGCGGCGGCGACGACCGCAAGGGCTTCCTCCTCGCCGTCCCGATCTTCGCCGTCCTCTCGCTGCTGCTGTTCCTGCTCGCGTTCAAGAACCTCAAGGAGGTCGTGCCCGTGGAGTCGAAGCCGCAGCCGATCCTCGGCACCTTCGGCGCGCTGCGCGGGAACTGGCCGTGGTTCATCATTTTCGCGAGCAGCTTCCTCTTCTGGATCGGCTTCATCTCCCGCGTCACGGTCCTGCCCCACTTCTTCAAGTACGCGCTGCACCGCGAGGACCTCATCAAGGTCGCGACCTCCCTCGACTTCGCCTCGCTCGCCACCGCCTTCCTCCTGCCCTGGTTCTGCCGGCACGCCTCGAAGGGCACGGTCTGGGCCGTGGGACTCCTCGGCATGGCGCTCGGCCAGGTGATCGTTTTCCTCGGCGTGCAGCAGGGACCGTCGATCCCGCTCATCATGGCGGGCTGGACGATCGGGTTCCTCGCCAGCGGCGTCGCGATGGCGATGCCGTTCGCGGTGCTGTCCGACAGCGTGGACTACGGCGAATGGAAAACCGGGATCCGCGCCGCCGGGCTGCTCACCGCCGTCGGCGCCGCGTTCTGTCTCAAGGCCGGGGCCGGCCTGGGCGGCGCGATTCCGATGTGGATTCTCGACCGCGCCGGCTACGTGCCCAACGTCGCCCAGTCCGCCGCCTCGCTCGCGGGCATGAAGTTCGGCCTGATCTGGCTGCCCGCGATCTGCTTCGCCGTCGCCGCGCTCCCGGTGCTCTTCTACCGCCGCTTCGAGTCCCTCGAGCCGCAGATCCAGGCCGAGTTGCAGCAGCGGCGCCAGCACGCCACGCCCGCGCCGGCCCCCACGCGCTGAGTCCCGTCCGCCCGCCTTTCCGTCCGTCGCTCCGCTTCGTCCTCTTCCAGCATCCGTCATGTACACGCTCGAAAGCCACGGCCCCGCCGTGATCTTCGCCTGCGGCGAACGCCGCCTCCGCGTCCAGTTCGTCACGTCCGCCATCGTGCGCGTGACCGTCACCGAGGGCCGGCCGTTCAAGCCCCACACGAGCCTCATCGTCGAAACGCCGCCGCCCGCGGTCGCCTGCACGCTCGAGGAGCAGCCCGAGGCCTTCGTCCTGCGCACCGCCGCCCTCCGCGTGCACGTCGCGCGCGCCACCGGCGCGCTGTCCTACTTCGACGCCGCCGACCGGCTTCTGGTTCGCGAGCCCGAGCGCGGCGGAAAATGGCTCACGCCGCGGGACGTCATTCGCAATGTGTACCGCAAGGACGCCGCGATCGCCGCCGGCCAGAGCATCGACGGCGCCCGCGCCAACGTGGAGGAATGCGACCGCGTCTTCGACCGGCACGCGTTCGAGGCCAAGCTGGAGTTCGTGTTCTCGCCCGATGAGGCGCTGTTTGGCTTCGGCTCGCACGAGGAGGGCTACGGCAACCTGCGCGGCAAGGCCCGCGAGCTCTACCAGCAGAACATGAAGGCCGTCGTGCCGTACTTCGTCTCGACCCGGAACTACGGCGTCCTGCTCGACGCGTACTCACTGATGACCTTTCACGACGACGCCTTCGGCTCCTACGTCTGGGCCGAGGTCGTCGACGAGTTGGACTACTACGTCATCACCGGCGACTCGTTCGATGCCGTGACCCGCGGCTGCCATCTGCTCACCGGCCCCACGCCGATGCTGCCGAAGTGGGCCTTCGGCTACACGCAGTCAAAGGAGCGCTACGTCAACGCCCGCGAGATGCTCGACGTCGTCCGCGAATACCGCCGCCGCCGGATCCCGCTCGATGTGATCGTCCTCGACTGGAAGTCCTGGCCCAACGGCAACGGCTGGGGCCAGAAGTCCTTCGACCCCGTCCGCTTCCCCGACCCGCCGGCGTTCACCGCCGCGCTGCACGACCTCGGCGCGCGGCTGATGGTCTCGATCTGGCCGATCATGACGGGCGACTGCCCGAACCAGCGCGAGTTGCTCGAGCGCGACCTCATGCTCGGCAACCAGGCGACGTACAACGCGTTCTCCCCGGAGGCGCGCGCGTGCTACTGGGAGCAGGCCAACCGCGGGCTGTTCGCCCAGGGCATCGATGCCTGGTGGTGCGACTGCACCGAGCCGTTCGAGGCCGACTGGTCCGGCGCGGTCAAACCCGAGCCGCACCACCGGCTCGCGATCAACACCGGCCAGGCCCGGCGCTACCTCGACGAGGGCTGCCTCAGCGCGTATTCACTTCTCCACTCCAAGGGCATCTACGAGGGCCAGCGCCGCGCCACCGCGGCGAAGCGCGTCATCAACCTCACCCGCTCGTCCTACGCCGGCCAGCACCGCTACGGCACCATCACGTGGTCGGGTGACATCTGCGCCACCTGGGAGACCCTCCGCCGCTCGATCCCCGAAGGGCTCAACTTCTGCGTCACCGGCGAACCCTACTGGAGCGTCGATATCGGCGGGTTCTTCATCAACCACGACCCCAAGCTCTGGTTCTGGCGCGGCGACTACGCCGATGGCTGCCGCGGGCTGACCGAGATGACCGCCCTGGAGCCCGACCCGAAGGACACCGGCTGCCAGGACCGAGGTTACTGGGAGCTCTACACGCGCTGGCTGCAGTACGGCGCGTTCCTGCCGATCTTCCGCTCGCACGGCACTGACGCCGCGCGCGAGATCTGGCGCTTCGGCGAAGCCGGCACGCCCTTCTACGACACGATCGCGGAGTACATCCGCCTCCGGTATGAGCTTCTCCCTTACATCTACTCGGCCGCCGCCCAGGTGACGCTCGCCAGCGCCACGCTGATGCGCCCGCTGGCGCTCGACTTCCCCGCCGACCCGCGCACGCACGCCGTCACCGATCAGTTCCGGTTCGGCCCGTCACTCATGGTCTGCCCCGTGACGCAACCGATGTACTTCGGTCCCAACTCGACGCCGATCGAGGGCGCCGCGAAGAGCCGGTCCGTTTACCTGCCCGCCGGCACGACTTGGTGCGACTTCTGGACCGGGGCGGCGCACAAGGGCGGACGCACCATCGAGGCCGCCGCGCCGCTGGAGACGATCCCGGTCTTCGTGCCCGCCGGCACGATTCTCCCGTTGTCGCCCGAGCCGCAGCAGTACACCGACGAGAAGCCCGACGCCCCGTACGAGATCCGGATCTACGCCGGCGCCAACGGCACGTTCGACCTCTACGAGGACGCCGGTGACTCCTACGCCTACGAGCAGGGCGCCTACTCGCTGATCCGGCTCACGTGGAAGCAACGCAGCCGCCGGCTCACCATCGGCGCGCGCCAGGGCACGTTCCCGACGCAGGTAACCACCCGCGAATACCGCGTCGTCCTCCTCGCCGACGGCCAGCGCACGACCAAAACGGTCACCTACACCGGCGCCGCCCTGACTGTCGCCTTCCAGACCTGAGTCAGCCGCGCCGCGGTCGCCTCGTTCTTGGTTACCTAAGCTCGCCAACTGGGCTGGCCTCGGCGTGCCGTCGCGGGCCCGACCCCGAAGCGGTCCATCGGTCGCCACTCCACTTCCACTCCCACGGTCACTCTCCGTCTCGCTTTCACTCCGCAGCCGACGCCTCCCGCCTCGCCAGCCCGCGCCTGAGTTGGCAGTCTGCGCACCGGCCAACTCCGCCGAAACCCATGGTCCCAAACCCGATATCCGCGCCCTGTAATGTCGGCGCGTTTCCGGGGTTCACCTCACTGGTGAACCATGCCATGGCCCTCTCCAGTCTGTTCCTGTGGTGGCGACTCGACCCGCCGGCGGATGCGACCGCGTCGGCGCCCGACGCGCTCGATCCCGAGGGCGCCGTCTTCCAACGCGCCAGCAGCGGCGACGAGCAAGCGTGGCAGGAGTTGTTCGACCGCTGGAAGAAGCCGCTGCTCGCCTTCTTCTACCGTTCGCTCGGCACCATGCCAGAGGCCGAGGACCTCACGCTCGAGGTCTTCGTCCGCCTGCACCGCGCGGCAGATCGCTACGAGCCGCGCGCGGCCTTCGCCACGTTCCTCTTTCACATCGCCCGCAACCTCCTCCTCAACGCCCTGCGCCACCGGCGGCGCAAGCCGGCCCAGCCGGTCGCGCCCGAAGCCTTCGACTACCTCGTCGCCCCCGAGAGCGAGGAGGCCCGCCGCGTGTCCGAACTCGAGGAGTCGTTCCAGCACGCCCTCGCCCAGCTGCCCGAGGCGCAGCGCACCTTGCTGCTGCTCGTCCAACAGCAGGACCTCGACCAGCGTGCCGCCGCCACAATTCTCGGCCTCACCGAGAACGCGCTGCGCGTACAGCTCCACCGCGCCCGCGCCCGCCTGAAGGAAATCATGTCCAACGTCCCATGAACCCGAACCAAGAACCCACCGACCGTGAACTCGACCGGCTGCTGGGCAGCCAGTTGAACCGCACGTCACCCGCCTTTGAGCAGCGCTGGCGCGAACTGCGCGGCGACTTGGTCGGCCGCACCGGCCCGCGCCGGCCTAACTGGACGCGCTGGCTGTGGTGGCCCGGGCTCGCCACCGCGGGCCTCGCCGCCGTGGCCCTCTTCCTCGTCACGCGGTCACCGGCGCCGGCAATCGCACCGGCCGATGCCGCACGCTTTGAGGAACTCATCGCGCTCGACGCCGCTCTCGCGCCCGCCCGTCCGCTGCTCGACACCGAGAATCGCGATGCGCTGATCCAGATTTCCATCGTCCCAGATTCCGTTGTGCCATGAAGACTCTCTCCGCACTCGTCCTCGCCTGCGCGTTGCCCGTCGCCGCGATCGCCCAGAACGCTCCGGCCTCCACCGGCCCCAGCGCGCCTGCGGCCACGACCACGTCCATCGCCCCCGGCGAACTCGCCGCGCTCGAGCAGTTCCTGAACCTCTCCGACGCCGAGCTCGCCCAACTGCAGCAGGCGATAGCCCGGCTGCGCGCGATGACGGCCGTCGATCGTGCCAAGCTCCGCGACGAGATCGTCGCCTTTCGCCGTTTGCCCGAGCCGCAGCGCCGGCAGTTGCGGCAGGGCTGGGGCGCGGTGCCGCCCGACATCCAGGCCGGCTGGCGCGACATGATGCACGCCGCCACGCCCGAGCGGCGCGCTGAGATTCAGTCAAAGCTGCAGTCGCTTCCGCCCGACGAAAAGGCCCAGTACCGGCGCGCCCTGGTCGAGGAGTACCTGAAGGTGAAACCCCGGAAATAGCGGGCACACGCCAACGCGGAGGGTCCGCTGACCCGCGACCTCATCAGCATGTGACGCGGTGACGCCCTGACCCCGTTCGGATGGGGTCAGGGCGTCACCGCGTCACATTTTCCACGGGGTCAGGCCGTCACTTTGTCACACGTTTGCGGCCGTTTCGATGGTGTCACGGCGTCACATTCAGGCCCAGCGCCCGCTCGCTGCCGCGCCGAAAATTCCGCGCGCGACGTAATGTCCGCCCCGCCGCGGTGTTTCCCTTAGCGAACTCGATTCCATCCATGAAAACGAAACTCGCTCTGCTCCTCCTCACTCCCGCCCTCGTCTTCGCCGCTCCGGCCCGCCAGGGCCAGGGAGCCGGCGCCGGATCGCCCGCCAACCCGAACCCGGTCCGCCCGGACTGCCCCTTGAACACGGTCACGGCCGCGACGCCGACCACGCTTCCCGTCGCTGCGCTCGTCGGCGCCGTCGAGGAAGAGCGCATGGCACGCGACCTCTATCTCGCCGCCGCCGCCAAGTGGGACCTCCCGATGTTCACCCGCATCGCCCAGGCCGAGGCCCGCCACGAGGTCGCGCTCGTGCGGCTCGCCACGACCGCCAACGTTTCGCTCCCCGCCGCCCAAGCCGGCGTCTACACGAGCGCCAACCTGGGTGAGCTCCACACCGCGTTGATGGCCCTGGTGAATGAATCCGCCACCGGCGCGCTCAAGGCTGGCGCGCTCCTCGAGGAGACCGACATCCGCGACCTGCGTCAGCTCCAGGCGACGGCCACCGACGACCCGACTCGTGCCGTGCTCGCGAATCTCGAGCGCGCCTCGGGGCACCACCTGGCCGCCCTCACGCGCACTCTCGCCAGCCAGGGCATCACCTACGCGCCCCAGATCCTCGCCGCCGCTGACTACAGCGCCGTCATCGCGACGCCCGGCCAGGGCCGCAGCCAGCGTCGCGGACCCGGTCGCGGCCTCGGCCTCGCCGTCGGCAACGGCGTCTGCGACGGTACCGGCCCGGGCTCGGCCACTTGCCCGGTCAACGGAACGGCCACCTGTCCGGTCAACGGCACTGGCCGGGGAACCGGCAGCGGCACCGGTACCGGTTACCACGGCGGCCGGTAAGCGAACCGCGTATTTTCCCGTTTCCTCCCAACCGCAGCCCACCGGCTGCGGTTTTCTTGTCATTCGGGTACACACGAACGACGCCCGCCGTATCGCGTGTCGGAGACTCAAGCGGTGCGTTCCGCACCATCCTGCCTTCGGTCTTGGGTTACATCGTCGCCCGCGACCTCAGGCGCCGGGTCCGGGGAAGGCGCGGCCGTGCAGTGCGCTCGCCGTCGTGATGCCACGTGTACCTATTACATCGCGACGAGCCGCTTGAACCCCACGCCGGTGTCGCCACGTTCTCGGCCGCATGAACCGCTTTCGCGTCGCGCTCGCCAATGCCCGGATTCCCGCCCGCCCCGAGGAGTCCGTTTCGCTCGCCGAACAGATCGTGGCCGAAGCCGGCGCCGCCCAGGCCGGGCTGGTCTGCTTCCCGGAGTGTTACATCCCCGGATACCCGTATCCGAACCAGCCGGTCGCACCGGCCGATCCGGCCTTTCTCGAGGCCGCGTGGACGCGCGTCGGCGCCGCGGCGGCCCGCGCGCAGGTCGGCGTGATCCTCGGCACGGAGCGCGTCGTCGACGGCGATCGGCGGCTCACGGCGCTGGTATTCGATCGCGACGGTTCGCGGCTCGGATTCCAGGACAAGGTGCAGCTCGACCCTTCCGAGGAGCCCATCTACCGGCCGGGCGCCGGCCGCCGCGTCTTCAAGATCGGCGCGCTCACCTTCGGCATCGTCATCTGCCACGAGGGCTGGCGCTATCCTGAGACCGTCCGCGCCGCCGCCCGCCAGGGCGCGCAAGTCGTCTTCCATCCGCATTTCGACACCGACCCGGCCGGTCCCGCGCGTCCCGGTTTCGCCGATCCGGCGAACACCTTTCACGAAAAGGCGATGCTCTGCCGCGCCGCGGAAAACACCTGCTACTTCGCCAGCGTGAACTGCGCCGACGCCGGCACGGCCACGACCTCCGCCATCGCGCGGCCCGACGGCACGCTCCTCGCCTTCCAGCCCTACGGCCGCGCCGGCCTGCTCGTGGCCGACCTCGATCTCGACCTCGCCACCGGCTACCTCGCCTCCCGCCTCCGGCCGAACGCCAACTGAACCACGTCGGTCCACGAGCCCGGCCCGGCCCTTGAATGGAGATAACTAGCCAAATCTGGCTACTTATCGCCCGTAACTAGCCAGATCTGGCTAGTTATCTCGGACGGGAATGCGGTTGCTGCGATCTTTGGGCGCGCCTACGCAAGCGGCACCGTGAGCGAACTCCCCGATTGCCTCGGACAAGCTGCCGCACCTGCACATGCATCTCGTGCCGAAGTATGAGGGCGGCGCTTCGTTCGGCTCCACCTTCGAGATGATGCCGGCAACGAAGAAGCTGCTGGCCGAGCCCGAATACGCCGAGATCATCGCCGCCCTCAAGCGCGCGCTGTAGCCGCCACGCGGCCTGGGCGATCTGGCCGAGACCCGCCCCTCGGTGATCGATCTGAAATGAACCACAGAGACACCGAGGACACCGAGAAAACCGGTTGATTCGTTGGGCCACAGACCTCGGGGAGGTCACCGAGCTTCTGATATGCGCTTCCCTCCGACATCCGACCTCTGACGTCTGACCTCTGACATCTGGCCTCCGGCTTCCGGCCTCCGGCTTCTGGCTTCCGGCCTCCGGCTTCCGTCCTCTGGCCAGCCCTCAGGGCACGACCGTGACGATCACGCGCTGGTAGCGCGTGAGGCGCGGGGAGCCGTGGTCGGTCACCGCGAGGATGATGTGCATGGTCCCGGTCCCCGGGGGCATGACGCGACCCGTGGGCACGAGGAACCAGGCCTGGGGCTGGTCGAAGTTTCGAATCTCCAATGGCTGACCGGAGCGTCCGCTCGAGGTCGCGAGCGTCCCCGCCTCGCCGTAGTAGAACCACTCGTAGGCCAGCGCGTCGCCGTCCGGGTCGGTCGAGCCCGCCGCGCTCAGATCCACGCGCGCGCCGCGCTTCGCCACCAGCTCGGCTGGATGCCCGAGCTTCGCCACCGGCGGATGATTCGCCTCCGCCGGCGCCTTCACGGTCCAATCCATCCGCGCGGCAAAGTCGTTCTGGAACGCCTGCCGCCAGCGCCAGATGGTCGCATGATTGTCCGTGTGCCAGCGGCCATCCACTCCCAGCACCTCGTCGTCCGCATCCGTCCAGATCGGCCGGGTCTCGGGCTGGAGGTGCCATTTCTGAAAGCGCGGCGTGTAGCATTCGTAACGTCCACCCCACCCGCCCCACTCGGGATGCTCCGGCACGCTCAGACCATTGTTTACCAGGTTCAAAAACGACGGCGTGTCGCCTTCCATCAGGTACTCCCAGCGCGGGTACTCCGCCCCGAGCGGGCCCTTCCGGCGCACGTTGGTTTCGAGCCATTCGTTCGTCACCAGCGAGAAATCAGCCCCGGCAAACCGGCCGTGAAAGGTGTCTCCGCTGATTCCGCTCCAGGTGGCGTGATGGTACGCGCCGCCGGCGTTCGAGCCGGGGCTCGTGATGTAGAACAGCTCGGGAAACTCCCGCCGCAGCCAGGGGCCCGAGTCGTCCTGATCCGAGATGGCGTACACGCGCAGGCGCGCCACAAACCGCTGCACCTCCGCCGCGCGGCGCGTCGCGCGGACTTTCCACAACGCCTGTGCCAGCACGTTCGGCCCGCCCCACACGGGCACCCACAGTGGCCGCGGGTCGGCCGCATCCACCGCCCGTATCAGCAGCTCCGATCCCGGCGAATCCTTGCCCGGCCCCACGCCTTCCATGCCGCACAGCGGGAGTCCTTCGCTGACGCGGCTCAGCAGCGCGTCCGCCGCCGGGAAGCCGGGCTCATGCCGCTCGAGGTTGTCGCGCACCTTCCCATACGCCGTGACGATCCGCCGGATCCGTTCCGGCGCCACGCGATTCCGCTGATGCACCGAGGTGGTCGCGACGAGTCCTTCGATGTCGTACTGGTTCGCGTACGTGAGGAACCGCACCATCGACATCGCGTCGTCGGGCTCGTTCTCGATGTCAGTCAGGACCAGCACGCGCGGTTTCTCCACCGCTCCAAGTGACGGGAGCAGCAGCGACAGCAGCAGGATCAGGCAGGCAAACGTTCTCATGGCGGGATTAAAAACTGCAAAAAGTCGGGCGGCAGCGCACCGGGCCGGAGGCGGGGCGGTTCAGCGCGCCGGCGCTTTGCAGCGCTGCATCCGCGCCGCGAAGTCGCGCAGGAAATCCTCGCGCCACTGGCTCACGGTCTTCGCGCCCGGCTCGTTGCCCTCCCGCCAACGTGGATCCGGGTCGTCCGTCCACCAGTTGGGATAGTCAGCCGACGGCGTCCGCGCGCGTTCCGGCGAGGGCAGCACCGAAGTGAACGCCCCAGCCCGTCCGTCGAGCCGCGCGTCGTCGCTCTTGATCCGGTAGGTCCAGCGCTTCGCCTCTTTCGGCGAAAACAGGAAACGCCAGGTGCCATCCTCCGCCCGGAAGCCGGCGAAAGACTGCCCGTCGACGATCAGTTCGGCGCGCGTCGCACCCGGCGCCGTCGGAGTCCGCGCCATGAGTTCCACGATGCTGTAGGTCTCCACGGTGTCGGCGGCGTTCGGCGGCGTATCGAAGCGGTAGCGCGGCCGGTCCCACGCCCGCACGAATTGCCCGCCCCACGAGGGCTTCGCCGGATTCTCCGGCTCGGCGCCGAACAGATACACGAGCGACGGCGTGTCGCCCATCTTCACCTTGGGCGCGATGCGCACGAAGGTGTCGCCGAGCGCGCCGCAGCCTTGCACGTGGGTCGAAACAAACGCCGCGTTGCCCCACTCGCCCGCCTGGTTGCCGCCGGTGAACCAGCCGCGGTAGGTCGCGTTCGCCTCGATGATCCAGAGGTTCCGGTGCGCCCGCGCAAGGTAGTCGTATGCGGTCGTCGACCACTTCTTATTCGGTCCGCCAATGAAGTACACGCGCAGCTGCGGCGTGATCGATGGATCGTCGTGCAACGCCTGTGCCAGATCATCGATGCCGCCCCAGACGAGCACCCAGAGCGGACGCGGATCCGCGCGGCGCGCGCACGTGATGATCCAGTTCGAGCCCTCGGTCGGCTTGCCCCAGCCGCGCAGATCAGCCGCATCCGAGCCGCCCTGCTTCGCGATCGCATGCAGCCGCTCCGGTGTGGGGTACGCGTCGGAGTAGGTCCGCAGCCGCGGGAAGTCCTGCGCGTAGGCGTCGACCATCTCGTGAATGTGCCGGACGCGGTTCCGCGCCGTGCCCCAGGGCGACGCGATCATGCCTTCCAGATCAATGCGGTCCGCGTTCACCAGCAGGTGCACGAACGACTGGAAGTCGTCGAAATCAGTCCCGCCGATGTCCGACGTCACGATCACGCGCGGTCGGACCGTCGCCTCCGGCGCCACCGGCGGTGGGGCGCCGGCCGCGGACCACGACACGAGGCCGACGGCCACGACTCCGACGACTTGCGTGAGCGAGCGAGGCCGTGCGCAACACGCCGCCGCAATGATGTCGGAGAGCCTCATGGCGCCCGAGAGAAACGATTACCGAATGAAACGCGACCTCCGTGAACAGGGCCCGTCCCATACCTTTCCGGTATCACCGTCAGCACCAACGAAGCATTTCCGTCGGCCGCGCTCCGGGCGGTATATTCGGGTATGGTTAGCCGTGATTACACCCGTGAAATCGGGATGGATTCTCGTGAGAAGAAGGTGCCGAAGGCCGTCGCCATTGCGGTGATCGCCGCCGTCATTGCCGGCGGTTGGTTCCTCGCGCACACGTTCCCCGCCAAGGTGCCGGTGGAACAGCACGCCGCCGCGCCCGCCGGGTCGCACTAGCCGGCGGCGGCGCGTTTCGCCTCACGCGCCTCTCGCCCCTCCCTCGCACCTGCGGTGCGTCGAGACTTCATCCGCGACGCGAATTCTCAGTCGTGCCGATTCGCCGCTGCGTGCCCGCGATCGAACACCAGCGACGTCAGCCGCGCCAGCACGAGCGGGCCGCTCAGCGCGATCACGATGTCGCGCACCGCCACGTCGAGGAACCGTCCCATGACGAGCAGCTGCAGCGCGCCTTTGTTTTCGCCACGGGCGAAAACAAGAGCGCCGGACACGACGCGAAAGTATCCGGACATTATCGCAGGAGTATCCGGACATTATTCCCGAGTATCTGGACATTATCACGCTACTCGTTGCGATTGAGCTAATTATAATTGCAGCCATCGTCCCCTCGACGTCCTCGGTTTTCGCGACGCGAAAACCGAATGGGTCGAGCGGTGAGCAGGTGGGAGGGGCGATTCAGGGCCGGATCGTGGCAGAATCGGGGCGCCCCTGGGAGCGAACTCGGGGCGGAATTGGGGCGCGAAAAGGGCGCGCCGGGGCGAAAGAGGGCGCGACACGAACACTCTGCGTGCACGAGCCGGGCAGAAATCTGCACGGAAAGGGCGGCAACCATGCGGCATCAGGACACGGACCGTACTGTTTGTGCGCGCCCAAAGGGGCAACGACCGTGCCTTTCGCCGCGCCCATGGGGGGCGCGAAGCCTGTCGTTTCCGAGCGCCCACCGGGGCGCGGAGCGGAACAACGACCATTCTCTGCTTCCTCGGCGAACTCCTGTTTAGTTCTGACGTCGGGTCCTGTCTGTCCTTTGCGCCTTTTGCGCTTCCTTGCGGCCCTACTGCTCCTCGGATTCGCCGCGCCTTTCCGGGGGAAATTTCCCTTCGATTGCGCTCCTGCCCCACCTCCCAAAATGGCGCAGCCATTTTGATAAGCAGCCTGTCGGACGAAGTCCGACAGGCTGCTTCCGACAGGCTGCTTCTGCTTTCAGGTTGAGACCTCCCCGCGCGCTGCGCTTGCTCTTGGCTTTCCGTTCATGCCGCCGTCGCCCGCCCGCAAACGCCTGCTCACCTGGCTACTCGCCGGGGGCAGCACGTTGCTGCTGCTCGGCGCGGCCTGGCAACTCGGCGCACTGTTCTGGTCGCTGCGCGCCCGCCCCACCCCGCCGCCGCGGCCACTCGCCCGCAACTCCGCGTCGTGTCAGCAGTGCCACGCCGACATCCACCGGGCCTGGGCCGACTCGCATCACGCGAAAGCGCACCGCCCGTTCGACGTCGCGCAGGATGCCGAGGCATTCACCCCGCGCGCCCTGTTCGCACTCCACGACGTCACGTATCAGCTTCGGCTCGACACCGGGAAGCCCGCGTTCTCCGAGCAGCGCGCCGGCCAGCCTGCCGACACCTACACGGCCGACTTCGTCCTCGGCCACACGCCCCTGCGCCAGTACATCGTGCCCACCGGGCGCGGACGCTACCAGGCCAGCGAAATCGCCTACGATCCGGCGCGCAAAGACTGGTTCAACGTCTTCGGCAACGAGCGCCGCCAGCCCGGCGAATGGGGCCACTGGCGCGGCCGCGGCATGAACTGGAACTCGATGTGCGCCCAGTGCCACCTCACCGACTTTGCCAAGAACTACGAGCCGGCGACCGACGCCTACGCCTCCACGTGGCTCGAGCACGGCGTCGGCTGCGTCCAGTGTCACGACGGGCTCACGCCCGACCACGCGACGCCCGGTTACCGCACGCCGCCCGCGCTCTGGCGGCAGGCGACCGACCGCGCACGCGCCACCGAAACCTGCGCCCCGTGCCACGCCCGCAACGAGGTCCTCGTCGGCGAACCGCGCCCCGGTCTGGCCTACTTCGACCACTTCCGCGTCACGCTGCCGGTCGACGCCGCCACGTTCTACCCCGACGGCCAGGTCCGCGACGAGGACTTCAACTGGACGTCCCTCCTCACGAGCCGGATGGGCGGCAAGGCCCGCGTCACATGCCTCGATTGTCACGACCCGCACAGCGGCAAGACCCGCCTGCCGGCCGCGACCAACGCCCTGTGCCAGCAATGCCACGGCCAGCCCAACCCGCGCAACGCGCCCATCATCGACCCGTTGGCGCACTCGCACCACAAGCCAGACAGCACCGGCAACCAGTGCGTCGCCTGCCACATGCCGACGACCACCTACATGCAGCGCGACCCGCGCCACGACCACGGGTTTCTCAAGCCCGACCCGCTACTCACGAAGGAACTCGGCATCCCCAACGCCTGCGATCGCTGCCACGCCGACCGCGGCATTGATTGGCAGATCGCGGCGAACGCCCAGTGGTACGGCGCCAAGCTTGACTCCCGCCAACGCGCCCGCGCCCGCGCCGTCGCCGCCGCCCAGCGCGGCGCGCCCGAGGCCCCCGCCCGGCTCCTCGCGCTGATCGCCGGCGAGGACGTCCCCGCGTGGAAGGCCACCCTCCTCCAACTCACTCTCCCGTGGGCGGCGGATCCGGCAGTCACGCAGGCCGCCCAAGCCGCCCGCGCCGACCCGCACCCGCTCGTCCGCGCCGAGGCCGTCCGCCTGCTGGCCGCCGCCAACGCCGCGCCCGAATCCGTCCGCGCCGCACTGCAGGATACGAGCCGACTCGTGAGGCTCGAAGCCGCCTGGGCCCTCGCCCGCGACCTGCCCGCCGACGCACCCGCGCGCGCCGACCTCGATGCCTACCTGCGTTTCAACGCCGACCAACCGCTCGGTCAGGTCCAGCTGGGCCAAGCCCGCGCCGCGCGGGGCGAGACCGCCGCCGCCGAGGCGTGCTTCCGCCAGGCCATCGCGTGGGACCCGAACTCACCCGGCATCCGTGAAACGCTCGCGCTCTTCCTCAACGAGCAGGGCGATGCCGCCGGCGCCGCCGCCGAATTCTGGCGCGCCGCGCAACTCGCGCCGTCCAACGCCCATCTCGCCTTCGAGGCCGCGCTCACCTTCGCCGCCTCCAACCGCCTGCCTGACGCTGAGCTGGCGCTGCGCGAAGCCGTGCGCCGCGACGCCATGCTCCATCGCGCGTGGTACAATCTCGGGCTGCTCCTCGCGCAGACTGGCCGCGCGGCCGAGGGCATCACCGCGCTCGAGCGGGCCGAGCACGCCGCACCCGATGTCGCAGATTACCCGTACGCCCGCGCCACGATTCTCTGGGGCCAGGGCCAACCGGAGGCCGCCCGCGCCGCCGCACGCCGCGCGCTGGCGATCGATCCTGCCTACGCCCCCGCCCGCGAACTCGCGCGCTGAGAGACTACTTTCCGCCCCTTCGCCTGCCGCGACCTGGCCTCGGTCCAGGCATGCACCGTGGGGTTCACCCAAGCCGCGCAAGCGGACGTGGCAAAGCGCGTCCCGCGCGCGGCGACCTGCCACGTGCCGGCAAACAATGAACCCACGTTGAAACGGGATCGGACCACATCGGCATCATCGGCACACCGGGCGCCCGGCTAAATGACAACGGCGCGCTCGTCCTGCTTTGTGCCGCCCCACTCCAGCTCACCCGGCACCGATTCGCCGTCGCTCGCCTTCCCACCCTGGAGATGTATTCGCTGCTACGCGTGAAACCCCTCCTCCCCCTCCTTCTCTGCCTGGCGGTGCCCCCCGCCTCCGGCACGACGTTCCACGCCGCCCCTGACGGTGCCGTCTCCCAGCCCGGCACGTTGGCCAACGCCCCGACCACACTCGCCAAGGCTGCGGGCCAGCTGCGGCCGGGCGACACCGTGATCCTACACGGCGGCCGCTATGCCCTGACCCAGACACTTGTCCTCGCCTCCAGCGGCCAGCCTGGCGCTCCCCTCACGCTCGAAGCCGCGCCGGGCGAGCACCCGATCATCGACGGCAGCGCCCTGGCCCCGAGCGGCTCCGCCCGCGCGATCACGATCACCGGCAACTACTACGTGCTCCGCGGCCTCGAGATCACGGGCGCGTACAACCAGGGTGTCTTCATCCAGGGCAGCCACAATCAGTTCGAGCGTTGCGTCTCGCACCACAACGGCGGCTCCGGGTTCAGCGTGACGCTCGAGCACGGCGAGACAGGCAACGCGGCCGGCGAACGCGCCGCGTTCAACCGCTTCGTCAACTGCGACGCGCACCACAATTTCGACTGGTACAAGACCAGGCCGGGCGGCGCGCAATACCCGGGAACCGATGCCGACGGCTTTGGCTGCAGCCTCAGCTCCGGCCAGGGCAACTCGTTCTTCGGCTGCCGCAGCTGGAGCAACTCCGACGACGGCTGGGACTGCTTTGAGTCGGGCTACGGCGTGGTGATCGAGAACTGCTGGACCTGGAGCAACGGTGTCTGGAGCGATCACGCCGAGGTCTATCAGGCCCGGACCGGCAAGCCGCTGACCGAGACGCTGTTCCGCGGCGACGGCAACGGCTTCAAGCTGGGCGGCAATCACAGCACCGGCGGCGGCAAATGCTCCGCACTTTCCCGCGGCACGAACGTGCTGCGCAACGGCATCAGCTTCGGCAATCGCGCCACCGGCATCGACCAGAACAATCACCAGGACGGCATGTACGTGGAAAACTGCCTGAGCTTCGACAACCGGCGGAACATCAACTTCTGGAACCAGCCGAACCCCGGCCGCCGTTTCGTCTTCCGCAACAACGTCCTGCTCGGCCGCGGCACCGCCGAGAGTGCGATCAAGATTCCACATCTCGCGGAAGCGAACACCTGGCAGGGCGCCATCACCGCCACGCCGGCGGACTTCGTCTCGCTCGATCGAGCCGACGCCGCCGCGCCGCGGCACGCCGATGGTTCTCTTCCCGACCGCTTCGGCCGGCTGCGTCCGAGCAGCCGGTTGATCGATGCCGGCGCGCGCACCGAAGCCATCGCTGACCGCGGCTACTCGCTCCCGCCAATTCCCTACCGCGGGGCGGCGCCCGACGTCGGGCCCTACGAGACGCCGTAGGCGCTCATTGTGCCGGCGCGGCGTTGGCAGGCAGCGTGAACCAGAACGTGCTGCCCTGCCCCTCGGCACTCGTGACCCCAATCGTGCCGTAATGCGCCTCGACCGCCATCTTCGCGAACGCGAGGCCAAGGGCCGTGCCGTATTTGGCATGCTCGCGCTCCACCTGGCCGAACTTCTCGAAGATGACCGTGTGGAGCTCCGGCGCGATTCCGGGACCATCGTCCTGCACCTCGATGCGCGCGCCGCCCTCCGTCGGTATCAGCCGAATGGCGACATGCCCGCGGCGCGCGAGTTTCAGCGCGTTCGTCATCAGGTTCAGCAGCACACGGCGGATCAGCTCGCGGTCAGCCTGGACCGTCAGCGTCGCCGGCGCCTCAAAACGCACTTCGGTCTCGCGCACCAACGGCTTCAGCCCGGCCAGGACGGACTGCGCCAGTTCGGGCAGGTTCACGGGCGTCAGCAGCGGCTGGAGGGTTCCCGACTCCATTTTCGCGACGTCGAGCAACTGCGCCACCATCTCCACCAACCCCTCGATCTCGGCCTTCGCCCCCGCGACCAATTCGGCATCTTCGGGCGGCGCCGACGGCTGCAGCACGTCCATCGTGAGTTTCAGCGCCAGCAACGGGGAACGCATGTCGTGCACGATCAGGTGCGTCAGCTGGTCGCGCAGCCGCTCGAGATTGCGCTCCCGCAGCAGGCTCTCCTGCAGTTCGCGCTGCTGGCGGCGCAGCTGGAGGTGCGTCTTCACGCGGGCCGCCACTTCGGCGAATTGGAAAGGCTTGCTCACGTAGTCCACGCCGCCCGCCTCAAAGGCCCGCAGCTTGTCCTCGGTCTCCGACAACGCGCTGATGAACAGGACCGGAATGTCCGCCGTCGCGGGATCGGCCTTGAGCTGCCGGCAGACGTCGTAGCCGTTCATTTCGGGCATCGTGACGTCCAGCAACACCAGATCCGGCGGCTCGGTGCGCACCGCCCGCAAGGCATGCGCTCCATTGGTCACCGGTCGCACGCGGTACCCACATTCCTTCAACATGCCATCGAGCAGTTGCAGGTTCGCCGGCGTATCGTCGACCACCAGGATGCTTTGCCGCGGGGGTGTCATGGGCACGCCAACACGCTACCCTCCCTCACCTTGCGAGCGCAAGCCGCTCGTCCCTCCGGGACTCGGCTCTTTCTCTTACTCTTCCTCTTTCTCTTACTCTCGATTGCTCAGTTCTCGCTCTACGAACACGGCAGCGGGAGGGTCACCACTCGATCCACGACCCCCGGCCGACGAGGTCGGAGAGAAAGAGGAAGATAAAGAGAAAGAGGAAGACCCGGGGAGGCTCAGCGCCCCGCGCCCTTCGACTCCAGAGCCCGCTGCACGCGATGGGCGAAGAGCCAGCTTGCCGTCTGATAGTAGGCGACCGCGTCGGCCATGAGTTCGGGATCGGGGTCGATCGGCAGCTGCGCATGCGTCGTCCGGTCGTACGAGTAACTCGCGCTCCGCCGCACCGGCTCGATCACCGCCAGCTTGTCGCCGCGGTACAGGCCAAGCTTCTGATACGTGCCCATCAGGGCGCGGCCTTCCGGATGATCCGGCGCCAGCACATCCACGCCGAAGAACCGGCTCGGATACGACCAGCCCAGCAGCCCGAGCAGCGTCGGCGCATAGTCGACCTGGCTGGCAAGCGTACTGACGACGCCCGGCTGCACCTGGCCGCCCGGCGCGTAGATGATGAGCGGAATGTGGTAGTTCCAAACCGGCAGCTCGGTCTTCCCGGCGCTCGACGCACAGTGGTCCGCCACGATCACGAAGATCGTGTCCTTGAACCAGGGCTTGGTCGCCGCCTGCCGCAGGAGCTGGCCGATGGCATAGTCGGTGTACTTCACCCCGCCCGCCCGGCGCGACGTCTTCGACGGCAGGTCAATCCGGCCGTCGGGAAACGTGAAGGGGCGGTGATTCGAGGTCGTCATCACGAACTGATAGAAGGGCCGGCCGGCGGCGTACTCGGCGTCCGCCTCCCGCAGCGCCCAGCGATAGAGATCCTCGTCGCAGGCGCCCCAAGCGTTGGCAAAGGTGATGTCCTCCTTCGCCACACCGGCCCGGTCCACGACCTTGTACCCATTGCCGCCAAAGAAGGCGTTCATGTTGTCGAAGTATCCGTAGCCGCTGTACACGAACGTCGTCGCGTACCCCTTGCTGCGGAAGACCGAGCCGAGCGTGAACAACCCGTCGTTCACGGGCCGTTTCACCAGCGAGCGCCCCGGCGTGGGCGGCACGCTGAGCGTCAGCGCCTCCATGCCCCGGTCGGTGCGGTTGCCCGTCGCATAAAAGCGGTCGAAGACCAGCGCCGAGGGCATCAGCGCATCGAGGTTCGGCGTGATGCCCTCCTTGTTGCCATAGCGCGTCAGGAAGCTCGCGCTCAGGCTCTCCACCGTGATCTGGATCACGTTCAGCCGCCGTTCGGGCCCGGCATGCACCACCGGTCGGAGCAGGTCGCGGGTGCCCGCCACGGTCGCCACCGCCGCGGCGCTCGGGGAGCCCTCGAGTCGGCGACGCACCCGGGAGAAGGCCGCGTCAATGTTTTCGGTCGGATAGAACGTGTCGAAATCGAGCTCGTTGGCCCGGAACGCCGCGAAGAACGACCAGGGACCGTTCTTGGCGAGCTCCGCGTTGTACGCATTGGCAAACCGCGGCAGCCGGTCCTGCTGCAGCGCCATCCCCACCAGCACTGCGGCGACAGCCCACCCGGCCGCCGCGCGCCACCGGCGGCGCGCCGGTTCCGCCGGATGCGCCAGCCACGCGGCGATCAGTCCGGTGCGGCTGATGAGCCACACGCCGCCGGCCGAGAGCACGGCCAGCCCGCCCAGGAGCAGGGGCATCGGGTACGACTCGCGGATATTCCCCACGACCTCCGTCGTGTACACGAGGTAATCCACCGCGATGAAGTTGAAGCGGACGCCAAACTCATCCCAGAACACCCACTCCGCGAGCGCCGTAAAACCCAACGCGTACACCCCGGCAAAGAGCGCGAGCCACGCCAGCGCCCGCCCCACGCGACGTTCGAAAAACCGGGCCGGGAGGGCCGCCAGCAACAGCGCCACCGGCAGCGACCACCAAAGCGCGGTACCCAGGTCGAAGGCCGTGCCCCAGGCAAAGGCCCCCAACAGGCTCGCATCCCACCCCGCCTCCCCGCCCGCCTTCGCCAGCAAGGCCAGCCGCATCAGGCAGCTGGCGACCAGGATCAGGCCCACCGTCAGCCACGCCCCGCCATGCCGCCGGCTCACCAGCCGCGCCAGCCAGCTTCGGCGAGGGAGCTCTGCGACCGGTGGCCGCGAGTCCTTGCCGACTTCGACTGGAGTGCCTGGCACTTCGGAATTGGGGACGAGGGGGGTTGGGGAAAGGTTGGCAGCGTCCGGAGCAAGCGCACCGGAGGAGGGTGTGGGAGCGGGCATACGATACGGATAGAGGCGTCTCCTACGTTTCCTGCTAGAAAGATGACAAAACCGTCATCTTGGCGTTAGCCAAGCGTCATCTCAGATTTTCCGGGTCCGGGGCGGCGTAAATTCGCTCTGGTCCACCCGCCCGCCCCGGCTACGCTGGCCACCGATGCGCATCCTGGTGGTCGAAGACGAAAAGAAGGTCGCGGCATTTGTCCGGGCCGGCCTCGAGGAGCAGGGGTTTGCAGTCGAGGTCTGCCACGACGGCGACACCGCGGCGGACGTCGCAAGCGCCGGCAGCTTCGACGGCATCATCATGGATATCATGCTGCCGGGCCGCGACGGGCTCAGCGTGCTCCAGAAGCTTCGCCGCGAACACAACTCAACCCCCGTCATCCTGCTCACGGCGCGCGGCGACCTCGATGAGCGCGTCACCGGCCTCAACCTGGGTGCCGACGACTACATCCCGAAACCGTTCTCGGTGGTCGAGCTCATCGCCCGACTCCGGGCTGTCCTGCGCCGGCACACCGGCACCGGGCTGACCGTCCTGACGCTCGCGGATCTCTCGCTCAACCTCGTCACGCGCGAGGTCCGTCGCGGCGCGACACGCATCGACCTAACCCCCCGCGAGTTCTCGCTGCTCGAGTGCCTGTTGCGCACCCCGGGCAAGGTCGTCACCCGCGTGGAGATCAGCCAGACCGTGTGGGGCCATCAGTTTGACGCCGGCACCAATTTCGTCGACGTCGCGATCCAGCGGCTGCGCCGCAAGCTCGATGACCCGTTCCCGCGCAAGCTCCTGCAGACGGTTCGCGGCATCGGTTACGCGCTTCAGGCCGACGTTTGATGGCGCTCTCCATCCAGTCCAAGTTTGCCGTGTGGTCGGCCCTCGTGACCACGGCCGCGGTTGTCCTCTTCGCCAGCGGAACGCTGCTCAACCTCTACCACGTCGAGCTTGAGGGCATGGATCAGGAGATGGCCTCGGAGGCGGCGGTCGTGCAGCAGCGCCTGGCGCGCGACAACCTCGCGCTGCCCGCGGGAATCGATTTTCACCCCTCGATGGCCTACGCCGTCTTCGGGCCGGATGGACGGCTCGAGCACCTCACGCCCCGGCTCGATCCCGGTCTGGCCCGCACGGCGCTGCTGAGCAAGGAGCCGGTGACCGCCGGAGAGGATCCCAGTCGCTGGCGGCTCCGCGCCTACCTGGGGCCCAAGACCGTCGTGATCGGCTACAACCTCGATGAGGTCGGCGAGATCGTGCACAACCTGCTGCTCTCGTACCTGATGTCGCTGCCCTTGGTAATCGTGGCCGCAGCCCTCGGCGGCCGCTGGGTGGCGCGCCGGGCCCTGCAACCGCTGCGCAGTTTTGCCCGGACGACCGAGACCGTCGTCGCCGATCGGCTCGACGTCCGCCTGCCGCAGCCCGCCGCCAATGACGAGCTCCGCCAACTGGCCAGCGCGTTCAACGTCATGCTCAGCCGACTGCAGACCTCGTTTGGCCAGACCCAGCGGTTTGCCGCCGACGCCTCGCACGAGTTGCGCACGCCCCTGACCATCATGCGCACGGAGATCGAGCAGCTCCTGCGGCTGCCCGCGCACACGCCGATCCCGGAGGAGCGGCTGATGAGCCTGCAGGAGGAACTGAGCCGGCTCGATCGCATCACCGAGCACCTGCTCATGCTCGCACAGTTCGATGCCGGCCAGGCTGCGGGTCTTCCGCGCGAGCCCGTCAACTTCTCCGCGCTTGTGCGCGAAGCCGCGGAAGACGGCGAACTGCTTGCGGCGGCCGAGGATATTACCCTGCGCAGCACGGTCGCGGACGACGTGTGGGTGCGGGGCGACCCGCTGCTGCTGCGTCGGCTGCTGCTCAATGTCATCGACAATGCGATGCACTACAACGAGCGGCACGGCGCCGCCGAGCTGAGCCTGACGCGCATCGGCGAGACCGCGTTCCTGCGCGTACGCAACACCGGCCCGGGCATTCCCGAAGCCGCCCGCGCCGACCTGTTCCAGCGCTTCTTCCGCGCTGATGCGGCGCGCCGGCGAGGCGGCCATGGCCTGGGCCTCGCCCTCTGCCGAGAAATCGCCCGCTCGCATGGCGGCGAGATTTGGCACGAGGAGACGGCGCCAGGCTGGACGGACTTCGTGATCCGGCTGCCGATCCAAGGCACCTAAGGGGCGGTGCGGAAGCGCGAGATGGAATGGCCGCAGCTGAAAGTACCGGACGTGATTGGGGCGACGGCCGGGAGAAAGAGAAAGAGGAAGAGCAAGAGAAAGATCCCAGGCACAGCGCTCACATCACGCACTTCACTCCGTCGACCCCTTTCACTTTCACTCTCACTTTCACTCCGCAGGCCACTTTCACTCTCACTCCGAAGGTCACTCTCACTCCGTAGATCACCATGCAGAACGACACAGGCTTTGGACTCGGCACCCAGGAGGTGCGCCGGCGGCATATCCTGCCGAAGGCGCTCGTGGTCGGCGTCGTGGCCGGGCTGCTGGCGTCGGCCTTCCGCCTCGCGCTGGTGACAGCCGAGCGCGCGCGGGTGGAGTTTCTCCTGCCCCTGCCCTTTTCCTCGCGGCTCCCGGTGGCAATCGCGTTCTGCGTGGCCGGCGGGGCACTGGGCGTGTGGCTGGTGCGCCGCTTTGCGCCGGACGCCAGCGGCAGCGGCATTCCGCAGATCAAGGGCTTCATCGCCGGTGACCGCGGAATCGAGTGGCGTCGGATGGTGCCGGTGAAGTTCTTCGGCGGGCTCGCCGGCATCGGCGGCGGCCTGGCGCTGGGCCGCGAGGGTCCGACCATCCAGCTCGGCGGCGCGACCGGGCTGATGGTCTCAGAGTGGTTTCGGGTGAAACCGGGTGAAGGCGAACGCAAGGCGCTCATCGCGGCCGGGGCCGGCGCCGGGCTCGCGGCCGCCTTCAACGCCCCGCTCGCCGGCGTGATGTTCGTGCTCGAGGAGCTTGCCGGCAGTTTCACGCCCGTCGTTTTCGTGGCGGCTTTTCTCGCTTCGGTCGTCGCCGACATGGTGGCGCGGTTGCTCACCGGCGACCTGCCGGTGTTCGCGCTGCACGCGATGCCGGTCCCCGACCTGCGCACCGTGCCCGCCGCGCTGGTCCTGGGTCTCGCCTGCGGCCTGGGCGGCGTGTTCTTCAACCGCTGCGTGATGACGTCGCTCAACCTCTACGGCCGTCTGCGCTGGCCCGGCTGGGCCGTCGGCGCGCTCGCCGGTCTGCTGGTGGGCATCGCAAGCGGCATCTATCCGCCGGTGGCCGGCATGGGGGGCACGCTGACCCAGCAGGCGCTCGCGGGCGAAATCGCGCTGCGCTGGCTGCCGGCCCTGCTCGTGGCGCGTTTTGCCATGACGATGGTGAGCTACGGCTCGGGCGCGGCCGGGGGCATTTTCGCGCCGCTGCTCGTGCTCGGCGCGCTCGGGGGCCTCGCCTTCGGCCACGGCGTGCATGCGCTGCTGCCGTCGCTCGCCGCCCACCCCGCGGCCTTCGCCGTGCTCGGCATGGGCGGACTGCTCACGGCGATCGTGCGCGCACCGCTGACCGCGCTCGTGATGATGATCGAGCTGACCGGCCGCTATGAGTTCATGCTCCCCCTGCTCGTTTGCAGCCTGGCCGCGTACGGCGTCGCGGAGTGGCTCCGCGACGTGCCGATCTACGAGGCGCTCCGCCTTCGGGCAAAACGCCTCGCGACCGAGAACCGCTGAGCAGCTTACCTTCGCGTGAGCCGGACCGGGCCGAGCAGGCCGGACGGCAGGAGCTTCGCCTTCGGGTCGAGCGGAATGTTGGTGCGCGTGAGGCGCGCCTCCGGCGGACGCTGGGCGTCGCCGATGAGGCGGTTGGGCCAGAGGTTCGCCACGTCGATCTCGAGCTCGTTCTCGCCGCGACGCAGTGCCGCGGTGATCTCCACGCGCCACGGCGCCGTCCAGACCACGCCAAGCTCGACGCCGTTGAGCCGCACCTGCGCGATCGATTTTACCACGCCCAAGTCGAGGAACAGCCGCTCGCCCGGCGCGAGCTCGCGGTCGAAAGCCAGGCGTTTCCGATAGGTCGCGAGGCCGGAATAGAAGCGGATGCCCTCCTCCGGACGCTGCGTCCAATCGGTGAGGGCCGCGAACTCGACCTCGGCCGGTCCGCCCCACGCGCGATCGAACTGCACGCGCCATGGCCCGGAAACCTCCTGCGCCACGGGCAGCTCGAGCGGCAGCACCGCTCCGGTCGTCGGCGCCGCCTTGGCGTGGCGAAACACGACGAAGAACGCCTGGTGCGGCGCGAACATCAGCGGGATGACCGCCTGCCCCGCCGCACTGCGCACGGCGGCCGGTTTCAGACGCGCCCCCGTGACGGGGTCCCAAATCTCGGGCGTGAGCCCGGCGACGCGGAAACTCGCCTCGCCCGACTCTGGTCGATCATTGCGGTTCGCCACGAAGTAGATCTCCGCCTCCGGCGTCTGCCGGTGCACGAAGTCGATCCAGGCTTTCCCGCCGGTGAACGCGAAGTCCGGGCCCACGCCGTCGGCCGCGAGAATGTCCCGCGGCGCCACGCCCCAGAACACCCGCCCCCGGCCGCATGTGTGGGTTTTGACTGCCTTGCCATCGCACGGGCCCCAAACCTCGGCCGCGATCGCCTTCACCTCGTCGTCGCAGGCCGGATACGCATCGAGCCCCGGATCCTGCCGGGGCGTCGGACCCACCACGGTCGCACCGGCGCGGACGAGTTCGCGGATCTTCGCCGCAATCTCGCGCGGCATCCGGTCGGTGTCCGGCAACAGCAGCAGCCGATAGCTCATGCCGTCGGGCAACACGATGCGACCGTCGCGCACCGTGGCGCGCGTGAGCAGCACCTCGGCGTTGCACTGATCGTAGTCATAGCCCGCGCCCAATCCCGGCAGCGCGCGTTTCGGTTCGGCGACGTTCGGCGCGCCATCGCCGGTGTACGCGAGCACGTCGGCCACGAAGAGTCCCTGCTGCAGCAGGAAGTGGCACCGCCCGAGGTAATCCAGGAACGGTCCCACCAGCGGCCACCAGGTCTGGTTCCGGTTGAAATGCGAGCCGGCGTAGTACTCGTGCCCGGGCTTGCCGTCGCGGTCCCGCACCGCGGTGGACTCGTGCACGATCAGTCGGTTGATGCCCTCGCAAAACGCGCGGTCCGCCGCCGGCTTCAGCGTGCCGGGCGCATCGAGCCAGTGGCGGCCGGTGGTGAACGCCTCCGCCGAGGCCGTGCGCCGGCCGTAGATGTGCGCGGCGGACGAGACCATCTTCGTCACCTTGTTCTGCTGGTCCTCCAGCCGCGTGACGCCGTAGCCGAGCTTCGGATCCAGCCCGCCGGGTTCATCGTGCCGCAGCCCGAGCCAGAACTCGCCCATCGGGCGGTCGCTCCGCCCCAGGTTTTTCAACCCATCCATGCACATCGTGCCGGAGCGGCTCGGTCCTGCCGCCTCGTTCTGCACCTGCAGGCCATGCGCATGGCAGAGCTCGGCGAAACGGCCGTAGTGCTCGTCCGCCATCAGGTCGGCGACGGTCTTGCGGTAATCGTGCAGAAAACGGTCGGCCACGTCCGCGCTGCCAATGATGTAGCCCGCCAGCACCGGCAGGTACGGCACCGGATCGTAACCGCGATAGCGCCGGAACTGCGCGACGATCTTCTCCGTCCAGTTCGGAAACCCGTCCTCGAAGCTGTCGTCGCAGAAGTAGCTTAACCGCGTGCCCGCCGCCGCCGCGTCCTCGAGCAGCAGCTTGCCCAGCTGTTCGAACTGCAGCTCCACGCCGGCCCGATCCAGCCAGCCAATCGAGAGCCCGTCGCCCTCCTTCGGCGCGATCATCAGGCGCGAGCCGGTCATGCGATGGCCCGTGCGCACAATCGTCCAGCGCCCCGGCGGCACGTCCCAGGTGAGACGACCGTCAGCGTCCATCTTCGCCGTCAGGTCCACCACTTGGTCGACGGGCACCGGCCGGTCCCCGGGCGCCGCCGGCAGCGGCCGGTTCGCCGGGCCCATGACGTCGCGCGCCCGCGTGAAGTTCGACGCGTCGCGCCGGTTGGTCTTGGCCGGCAGCAACGCCGTGCGTTCGGCGTCGAAGCGGACGCCGCCCGCCGCCGGCTCCGGCACCGCCACCACGGCGGTGTCGCGGTAGTCAAGCTGCTCGAGCGGAAGGTCGATGTACTCCTTGAAGCCCGGCGGATTGAAAACCTTGTCGTAGCCATCGCGGTGGCCCGGCAGCGGCAGCTGGCCCGTGAAACGCTGCGGCCCCTCGACCGTCAGTCGCGACTGCAGGAACCACCGACCCGCCAGCCGCGGTGGCACCCACGGCCCGCCCATGCACCAGCCGCCGCTCAGGTTGACGCCCACCTCGATGCCCAACCGGCGCGCCTCACGCAGCGCGTGCCGGTACAGCTCGCGCCACGCCGGCGACAGGAACGGCACCGCGTCCGGCGGCACGTTCGAGGGCCCGAAGTTGACCGAGTTGACCAGCAGCACCTCACCGACGCCCTTGGCCGCGAAGGCCTCGAGGTCGCGCGTGATGCCCTCCCGGTCCACCCGGCCGTCGAGCCACCACCAGTACACGCCGGCCCGAGCGGCCGCCGGCACCCGCTCGAACCCGGCGGCCAGCGCATCGGCGGCATCCGCGGCCAGCCCGCCGCCCGCCGCCTCCGCCGCCACGCGGCCGGGCGCCACGAGCAGCGCCACTCCGGTCAGGGATCCCAGTTTGATGAATTCACGTCGATCGAGATGCATGGTTGGAGAGAGGTCAGGATGGTGGGCGGGAACCGGGTCTACGCGTGAATTTCGATTCGGCATCGTCTTTCTGATGCCGCGGCCGCCCGAGGGAAAGGGCCAAGCCACCGGACTTTTCCTCCGATCCCAGTATCGGTCGGCTCCTTGACACCTGCGGCGCGGCCTCGGAAAACATCGGCATGGCGAATGATTATTCAGACGACCAGCTCCGCATGGTGGCGCGGCTCTACTACATCGATGGCATGGGCCAGAGCGATGTGGCGCGTTTCGCCAAGGTGTCGCAGGCCAAGGTCTCGCGCCTGTTGGCGCTGGCGCGCGAGCGCGGCATCGTCCGGATCACCATCGCCGACTACAATCCCCGCCGGCCGGAGCTGGAGCGGGAGCTCGAGCGCCGCTTCGGTTTCGGCACCGTCATCGTCATCAAGTCTAACGAGGGCTCGGACCTGGCCTCGCTCCGCCGCTCCGTCGGCCACTTCGGCGCCAGCCTGGTCGATGAGATGATCCAGCCCCGGGACACGGTCGCCGTGGCCGGCGGCCG
Source organism: Opitutus sp. ER46 (assembly GCF_003054705.1). NCBI lineage: Bacteria > Pseudomonadati > Verrucomicrobiota > Opitutia > Opitutales > Opitutaceae > Opitutus > Opitutus sp. ER46. The sequence goes on along the minus strand of NZ_QAYX01000016.1, from coordinate 62,179 downwards.
CACCCTGCAGGAGCTGGCGCAAAACCTGCCCGAGGGCGGCAACAAGGCGCTCACGATCGTCCAGGCGATGGGCAGCGTCGATTCCCAGATCAGCACGGTGGACTCGCAGGAGGTCGGCCGGCTCGTGGCGCAGCGCCTGGGCGGCAAGTTCCTCGCAATGAACACGCCCGCCTTCATCCCGACCAAGCGCACGCGTGACGCCCTGCTCGCGCTGCCCCAGGTGAGCAGCGTGCACCAGGAACTCGACCGAGCGAATGTGGCGCTCGTTGGCCTCGGTACCCTTTCCAACTCGGTGTTCGTCGAACGCGGCACCGTCGCCGCCACGATGGCCCGCGAGCTCGAACGCGCCGGCGCCATCGGCGAGATCTGCGGCCGGTTCATCGACGCCGAGGGTCGCGAATGCGACACCGGCTGGCGCGACCGCGTGATCAGCGTGGAGCTCGATCAGCTCCGCCGCATGCCACAGGTCGTGGCGGTGGTCTCTGGCGCCGATCGCACGTCGGCCATCTGCGCCGCCGTCAAGGGCGGCCTGGTAAAGTCGCTCCTGATCGACGAGATCGGCGCCGCTGCGCTCCTCGGCACCGCGCCCGCGGAGCCTGAGGCCAAGCCGCGCGCGGCGCGGCGGGCAGGGCGTTGAGCGGCGCGCGACGTTCATTCCGCAACTGTCGCCTCCGTCAGCGTCACCGGCCCGAGCAGCCCCGATGGTAGCAGCGCCGCCGCATCCGCCAGGGGAATATTCGTTCGCGTCAGTCGCTTGGCGGCCGGCAGGTACTTGTCGCCGATCAGCCGGTTGGGCCAGAGGTTGGTTATGTCGATCTCCAGTTCGTTGTCGCCGGATCGCAACGCCGTCGTCACGTCCACCCGCCAGGGCGCGCACCAAACCGTTCCGAGCGCGCGACCGTTCAGGCGCACGGTCGCAAGATTCTTCACGGTCCCGAGCTCAAGGAACAGCTGGCTGCCGGCAGCCCGCGTACCGTCCCATCGGAAGGTCTTTCGATACGTAGCCGTGCCCGAGTAATAGCGCACGCCCTCGTCCCGGCTCTGGATCCAGTCGGTCAGGCTCGGGAACGTCACCTCGCCGGGCCCGCCCCAGCGCGGGTCGAAGCGCACCCGCCACGCGCCATCGAGCGTTTGCCGCGGCCGCCAGGCCGCGAAGTTCCCGGCCGCGGCGTCCGCCGCGGCGGATGCGGGCGTGGAGGGCCGGGCGCGAAACACCACGAACCAGGATTGATGCGGGGCAAACTCGAGCGGCACCGTCGTCTCATTGCCGGCGACGCTGAACACCGGGAGCGGGCGGATCTCACCGGTAACCGGATCCCAAAGCTCCGGCACTCGCCCCGCCACCCGGAAGGTCACGGCCACGCGGTCCGCGCGCGCGTTGCGGTTCACCACGAAGAATACCTCCGCGTCAGGCAGCGTGCGCTGCACATGATCGAGCGAGCCCGCGCTCTCGTCGTAACGCAGCGCCGGGCCAATGCCGTCCGCCGCCAGGACTTCGCGCGCCGTCCGCCCCCAGTACACGCGGCCGGCGCCGACCGGGTTGGCCGTCACCGCGTGCCCATCGGCCGGGCCCCAGAGCTCCGCGGCGATCGTGCGCACTTCGGCATCGCACGCCGGAAAATCCCGCAGTCCCGGCGCCCGCACCGGCTTCGGGCCGATCACCGTCGCGCCCGCCCGCACCAGTTCACGCAGCTTACGTGCGACTTCCACTGGCAACGTTTCGCTCTCGGGCAGCACCAACAGCCGGTAGGTCATGCCATCCGGCAGGACGAGCCGCCCGTCGCGCACGGCGAGGCGCGTCAGGAGCACCTCGGTGTTCGCCACATCGTAATCGTAGCCTGGGCCCAGGTCCGCCGGCGTGTGCCGGGGTCGGACCAGATTCGGCGCCGCGTCGCCGTTGTAATACAGGACGTCCGCGACGAAATGGCCGGCCTGCAGCAGGTGTTGGCAGCGGCTGAGGTACTCGACGAAGGCGCCGGCCTGCTCCCACCAGGTGATGTTCGGGTTGAAGTGCGTGCCCGCGCCGTACTCGTAGCCCGGCTTTCCGTCCTCCGGGCGCGTCGCGGTGCTGGTGTGAAACACGATGCGATTGATGCCCTCGCAAAACGCGCGGTCCGCCGTGGGTTTCAACGCGGCCGGATCATCGCTCCAGTGCGCAAAGGTGGTGAACGCCTCCGCCGACGCGGTGCGCCGGCCGTAAATATGTGCGGCGGTTGCCACCATCTTTGTCACCTGGTTCTGGCCGTCCTGCACGAAGCGGTAGTTGTCCTGCCAGAACTCACCCATCGGGCGGTCGCTGCGGCCGAGGTTCTTCAGCGCGTCCATCCCCATCGTCCCGGACCAACTGGGCCCGGCCGCCTCGTTCTGCACCTCGAGGCCAACGGCATGGCTGCGCTCGGCAAGGCGCCCGTAGTGCGCGTCGGCCATCAGGTCGGCCACGGTGCGGCGATAGTCGTACAGAAAACGGTCGGAGATCTCCGCGCTGCCGACGAGGACCCCGCTGAGCACGGGCAGGTACGGCGTGGCATCGTAGCCCCGCAACTGCCGGAAGCGCGCGAGGAAGTTGTCGGTCCAGTTGGGGAACCCGTCCTCGAAGCTGTCCTCATGAAAATACCGGAGCGTTCGTCCCGCGTGCGGTCCCGCCTCCGCCAGCAGGATCTTGCCGAGGTGATCGAACTGCGCGTCGACCCCGCGTTCATTCAGCCAGTCGATCTCGAGTCCCTCCGCCTCGGGGAGCGCGTAGAGCGTGCGGGCGCCGGTCATGCGGTGGCCCGTGCGGAGAATGACCCAGCGGCCGGGGGGGACGTCCCACTCCAGCCGGCCGGTCGCGTCAACCCGCGCGGTGAGATCCACGATGGCCGCGGGCGCCACGGGCTGGTCGCCCGCGGCGGCGGCCCACGGGGCCAGCGGCGGGCGCATGACTTCGTCCGCCGTGAGGTGGCTGCTCCCGTCGAGCCGGTTGGCCTTTGCCGGCAACGCCGCGAGACGATCGCCGGCCACGCGCGCGGCCGCGGGATCCGGCTCGGGATACGCGATGATCGCGGTGTCCCGGTAGTCGGCCTGCGCGAGCGGCAGGTCGACGAAGTTCTTCACCTGAAGCTGCCGCGCGTTGTCGTAGCCCGCCCGGTTGCCCGGCCGCGGCAGCACGCCGGCAAAGTGCGTCGGCCCGGTCACGACCGTCTGCGCCTGCAGGTACCAGCGACCGGAGTCCTCGGGCTTGATCCAGGCGCCGCCCATGCACCAGCCGGTGCTGAGATTCACGCCCACTTCGAGCCCGAGCCGGGCCGCCTCGTCGAGCGCATGGCGGTACAGCGCCCGCCACTCCGGCGAGAGAAACGCCGGGCCACGGGGGATCGCGCCCGCGCCGAAGCCGGTGGACGTGTTGATCAACACGACGCCGGCGATGCCCTTGGCCCGGAACTGCTCGAGGTCGCGGGTGATGCCCGCCCGGTTCACGTGGCTGTTGAACCACCACCAGAACACCACTGGCCGCGCCGCATCCGCCGGGCGGACGAAACCCTGGGCCAGGGCGTCAGCGGGCGCGGGCGCCGCAAGGGTCGGGGCCGCAGCCGGCGGGCCGGATGGCGCCGCGCGCATCGCCAGCGGGAGCACGAGCAGGCTGCCCGTGATGGCGGTGCGGCGCACCCAGCAGCTGAGGGTCTCGGTCAGCATACGAGCGGAAGGCATGGCAGGAATGACGCATGGGCGGCGGATAGAATCCGCCCGGGCACCGGGATAAAACGAATACCCGCCGGGCACAGGTCCGGCGGGGGGAACCCGTTCCCCGCCTGTCGGTGGCGACACCCTTCGTCAGAGCGACAGGCGGGAACGGAGAAACGATACGGCCGGAGCACGGCCGAACGGCTAGAAGGTGAACGTGGAGGTGACTTCCCAGGTGCGTTCCTCGCCGATTCGCCACGCCGCGACATCACGGGTGGAGAGATCGCCGACGTAGACCGGGTTGGCCTTCACGGGGATGAGCAGGTTGTCGTTCAGGATGTTGCGGACGTTGAGCTGGATCTTCCAGCCGACGCGGCCGCCGAAGATCTTCCGCGAGTAGTTGATCCAGCCATCGTAGGTGATCTGGTCCGAACCCATGAACGGATGCTTCACATCGGTGACGAGGCCGAGCACCGGGTCGTTGATGACCGGATACCCGATGGCAACCTTGTCCTGCCAGCGGGCGGCGCCGCCGATGGCCCAACCCTTGAGCCAGGTGTTGCGGCCGAAGGTGTAGTTGGCGACGCCGTTGGCGCGCCACTCACGCAGCTCGGGCGTGCGCTCACCGGCGGAGAGCTTCGCCGTGGTCAGCGGGTTGGTCATGTACTGCGTGGCGTACGAGTCGACGCGCTGCACGCCGCCCGCGAGGGTGAGCGGCCAGAGCGCGGGGAGCTGCCACTGCTTCAGCCGCTCCGCCACGAGCGCGGTGAGGATCGGGCTGGTGTCGCCGCGCACCGCCTCCTGCTGGGCGACGTTGGCCGAGAGGCGCAGGCTGCGGGTCGGGTTGATGACGGTTTCAATTTCCCAGCCCTTGGAGACCGAGCTGGTAAGCTCGACCGTGCCCGACGGCGCGCCGGTGTACGTGGCGTCGCGCGTGCCGTCCGCCTCCACCGCGCCGACCGTGAACTTGTAGTTGTCGAGGTAGCGCTTGAACGTCGGCGAGGCCGACGGGCTGTCGAAGCCGACATAGCCGATCGAGTCGAGAAACTGCTTGGGGAGCGAGGCGGTGATGCGGGACTCGAGGTCGACGACGCGGTTGAGCACGCCGGAAACGCGAGTGTCGGTCATGTTGTCCTGCGTCGTCTCGTAGCGCGTCACGCGCAGGATGAACTTCTCGTCGAAGGCGCGCAGGCCGATGCCGTACTCCTTGGTGTCGCCCGTCTGCGGCGGCAGGTAGTCGCCGAGGATGTTGCGGCGGACGCCGGCGGTGACGTCGAAGTTCTCCGAGCTGTTGTAGTAGAACGAGAGGCCGGGCTGGCCGGGGAGCCGGCTGAGCCATTTCGCCGGCAGGTGCAGCGCCAGGCCGTGGCTAAAGGTCGACTCCCGGGTCACGATGCCCGGCGGCAGTTCGGCATGGGCCAGATAGCGGCCGCCGGTGTCGGGATTGGTCTCCGAGCTGTTCGCGACGGCGCTGACGACGCGGTCGCGCCGCCAGCCGAGGGTGGAGACGAGCAGGTTGTTCCACCAGTTGCCCTGCCAGACGGCGACGGACGAGCCGGCCTTGTTGGACGTGGCGCTGTTGCTCGTGACGAGGTACTCGAGGTCGTTCGGGTACGTGTAGGTCTGCACGTCCTGGCGCACCCACTTGTATCCGGTATTCACATTCTCGACCATCACCGGGACGGAGAACGGAACCAGCAGGACGGTGCTGACGCCGCGGAGGTTGGCGCCGGCGGGCGTGGCGGCATTGGCGAGGGACGGCCCGAGGTAGACGACGCTGGAGACCTTGCGGCTGGTCGAGATGGTGTTGCCGTTGAGACCGTCACGGAAGGAGGGCGCGACGACCTGCGGATAACCGCCGAGCGTGAACTGCTCGCGGTTCAGCGTGGAGTACATGCCGGTGAGCGTCTGGGTGCCGAGGATCCGGCGCCACAGGCTGTGGCCGCGGCGGGCAAAATCGTGCTTGGCGAAGACCGTGGCGCGGCCGGACTCGAAGAGGTTTTCGTAGCGGTTGAAGTAGCCGTTGGACGCGATGAAAGGACGGCCGAAGTTTGGGTTGGCGCGACCGTCGGCCGTGACGGTGTTCACGTCGATGAAGATGTTGTTGCCGCGGTAGCTGTTGCTGATGCCGCGCAGCATGTCGGAGTCGGCGCTCTGGCGGTCGTAGACGAGCTCGAAGCCGACGTCGCCGCCGAAGAGGAGCTGCTCGACCGCGATGTTCTCGGTGTCGAAGTCCATCCAGGTGCCGCTGTTCGGGCCGTCCAGGAGCTGGCTGCGGTAGTCGAAGATCGAGCGGTCGGTCAGTTGCTTGCCGACCATGAAGCCGGCCAGCGGATCCTTGGTGATGTTGGCGGCGATCTCCTGTGAGCTGCGCGGCGCGAGGAAGCGGTAGGTGATGCCGGGGGCGTTGGCGTAGGGCACCCAGGCGTCGGTCGGGATCGGGTTCGACGGATCGTCGTAGATCAGGCCGACGTTCTGGGACCAGTTGCCCGCCATGCCGTCGAGGTTGTTGGCGCGCTGGAAGTTCTTCGTCGCGGTCGACGTAAAGTTGTTGTCGCGGGAGAGTTTCCCGTACGTCCACCAGCTGGTCATGCTGTCGACCGGCGGATCGACGCGCGGCAGGCGCTGATCATGGTAACCGAGCTCGCCGTTGACGCGGATCGTCGTGCCCTTGAAAGGCTTGTAGGTCACCGCGCCGAAATAGCGGTTCTGCTCCCGGAAGGTGTATTCCTGCTCGTAGTGCTTGTTGTCGCGCAGCATGGCGACGCGCACCGCGAGCTTGTCCTTCAGCAGCACGCGCTCGAGGTCGAGTGACAGGCGGTAGGAGTCGTAGCTGCCCATGCGCGCCTGGACCTGGCCCTTGTTTTTGAACTGCGGCGCGATGAGCGTGCTCTCGACGATGCCGCCAGGGCTGCCGAAGCCGAAGAGGATGGCGTTGGGGCCACGGTTGATGGTGGCGCTCTGGGTGTTGTACGCGTCGAACGGGATGCCCGGCGTGAGGAAGTAGTTGCGCGTCTGGTCCGCCCCGGCGAGGCCGCGGACGCGATTCGACGGGCTGGTCGATTCGCGCACCGGATCGAAGGTCTGCGCGGCCGTCTCCTGAGTGGAACCCGAGTAGTTGCCGCCGATGCCAACGACTTCCGTGCCCGTGGTGTACACCAGCAACTCGGCCGCGCCGGTCGCACCCAAGTCGTCGAGAAAGTCCTTGGTGACCACGCTCACGGAGGCGGCGATGTCCTTCAGGCTGGTGCGCAGTCGGGTGCCGGCCAACGAGTCCGTGGCGGCATAGCCGTTGTCGCGCTCCGAGGAGACGACGAACGGGCTGAGCACGATGGACTCCTCCGCGGCAGCCGCGGCGGCGGGCGGATTGGGCGAGGCGGCGGAGGTCTGGGCACCGAGGCGGCTGGCCGCCAGCAAGGTCAGCCCGAGGCAGAGGGGAACGCGGAGGAATTTCATGACGGAAGGGGCGTTTGGGTCAGGGCGCGTTAATTTGCATACTTATGCTGAATTGACATGCCCAACGCAGAGAGTAGCACGAGGCCCGCCGGGCAAAGAATGTTTGTTCTGGCAATTCGCATACAGGAAATGCCCCTCACCGAACCGGACTACTTTCGCTATTTCGCCGCCGGCCCCGACGTCCGTCGCTGGGGCGTCGGGCTCACGGGCGCCGGACGCACTTGCGTCCCGGCCCGGTCGCCCTACCCGCCCGCCCGCCATCCCGCCGACCACGACTTTACCTGGGAGCACGGCCGCGTGCTGGAGGCGCTGCAACTGGTGTATATCGTTGAGGGCTCCGGGATCTTTGAATCCCAGGCGACCGGACGCTGCCACTTGGAGGCTGGAAACGCCGTCGCGCTGCTGCCGGGCGTGTGGCACCGCTACCGGCCGGACCCCGACACGGGTTGGACGGAGAGTTGGGCGGAAATCCAGGGGCCACTGGTCAATACCCTGCGGCGCGCTGGGGTTTTTGCCGCCACCCGCGCCGTGCGCGTCATCCAGCCGGAGTCCGGGTTTGAGGAGGCACTCGCGGCGGTCCATCTCCGGGCCCGAGTCGCCGAAGGCAGCTTCGACCCGGAATTGGCCGCCGTCGCCTTCGGCCTGCTCGCCGCCTGGGAAAAGGCCGGCCGCGTGCAGCCCGCCCGCTCGCGCATGCTCAAGGCCATTTCCGCCGCCGAGCGTTATCTCGCCGACCAACTCTCCGCCCCCGTCAACGTCCAGAATCTCGCCCGTCAGCTGGGCGTCGGCTACTCGCATTTCCGGCGCGCGTTCAGGGCCCACACCGGCTTTGCCCCCTGGCAGTACGTCCTGCATCTCCGGCTCTCCCGCGCGCGCCGTTTGCTGGCGGCGTCCGACGCCACGCTCGATGAGATCGCCAGCCGCCTAGGCTTCAGCTCCGGCTTCCACCTCTCCAGTGCCTTCAAGCGCGCCTACGGCAGCTCGCCTGAACACTGGCGCGCCGAGCTCGCCGCCTCGCGGCCGAGAAAAGGGGAGTGAGGGGGTGAGGGCGGCCTCGGTCTTTCGCTTACTCTTCCTCTTTCTCTTTCTCTCGTTCCGTGGGCAAAGGCCATGTGCGGGAGAAAGAGAAAGAGAAAGAGTACGAGTAAGAGAAAGAGTAGGAGTGGGCGCCCCCACCCCGCAGCCCTCCCTGCGCCCGCGTTGCGTAATCACCCTGGCTGAGCATTGGTTGCGGCGCTCATGAACGACACGCCGCCTTCTTCCCCGGGCCATTCGGCCCACGGACACGGTCACTCCTCGCATGCACAATCTGGCCCTGCGGCGGCCGCCCTCCCCCCGCCCGATGAGATCGTCTACATGGGACTCCCTCACGAGCGCTACCTGCGCCCCCGCCTCTGGGTCGCTCTGCTCCTCGGCGTGCCCGTGCTCGTCCTCGCCATGGGCGCCATGCTCGCGCCCGCCTTCTTCCACCGCTTCGACCCGCAGGTGCTGGCGTGGACGCAGCTCGTGCTCACCACGCCGATCTTCTTCTGGGCCGGCGCCCCGCTGAACCGGCGCTGGTGGTATTCCATCCGCAAGCGGGACACCAACATGTTCACGCTCATCGTCACCGGCACCGGCGCAGCCTACGCGTTCAGCGTCGCCGCCGTCCTGTTCGGCGACCGCCTGCCGCCCGCGTTGCGCACCGACCATGGCGTGCCACTCTACTTCGAGGCCGTCGCGTTTATCACCGCGATCGTCCTCATGGGCCAGATCCTCGAGCAGCGCGCCCACGCTCGCACCGACGCCGCCATTCGCGGGCTCATGGATCTCGCCCCGCGCACCGCCCACCGGATCGGCGCGAATGGCGAGGAGGAAGACGTTCCCGTCGAGGCCGTCCATCCGGGCGATCTCCTGCGGGTGCGTCCCGGCGAGAGCCTCCCGGTCGACGGCGTGATGGCCGAGGGCCGCAGCGAGGTGAACGAGTCCATGCTCACCGGCGAACCGGTGCCGGTCGCAAAGGCTCCCGGCGACCCCGTCAGCGCGGGCACGCTCAACACCACCGGCGCCTTTACCTTCCGCGCCGAACGCGTCGGGCGCGACACGCTGCTCGCCCAGATCGTCCGCCTCGTCGAGGAGGCACAGAACAGCGAGGCGCCCATCGCCCGGCTCGCCGATCGCGTCTCCTCCTGGTTCGTCCCGGCCGTGGCCACGATCGCCGTCATCACGTTCCTGGCGTGGTGGCTCGTCGGCCCGGAGCCGCGCTTCCTCCACGCGCTGCTCAACGCCGTCGCGGTCCTGATCATCGCCTGCCCCTGCGCCCTCGGCCTCGCCACGCCCGTCTCCCTCGTCACCGGCATCGGCCGCGGTGCCCAGGCCGGCGTGCTCGTCAAGGACGCCGCCGCCCTCGAGCGCCTCGCCGCCGCCGACACGCTCCTGATCGACAAGACCGGCACGCTCACCGTCGGCTCTCCGCGCGTGGTCAAACTCGCGCCAGCCGACGCCTTGAGCGCCGACGAGGTCCTGGGGCTCGCCGCTGCCGCCGAGGCCGCCAGCGAACATCCACTCGCCCGCGCCATCGTCGCCGCCGCGCGCGAACGCGGCCTCGCGATCGTCCCCGCCACCGGTTTTCGCGCCGAGCCCGGCATGGGCGTGCAGGCCACCGTCGCCGGTCGCCGGGTGGTTGTCGGTCGCGCGTCCGACGCCGTGGGCTTCGCCGCGCCAACGGCCGGCGCGCCGACCACCCTCGTCGCCGTCGAGGTCGACGGCCGACTTGCCGGCCGCATCGAACTCGCCGATACGATCAAGCCGACCACCGCCCAGGCGATTCGCGAACTCCAGCGGCTCGGTCTCCGCGTTGTCATGGTCACCGGCGACCGCGACGAAACCGCCCGCGCCGTCGCCCGTGAACTCGGGCTCGACGGCCACCACGCCGGCGTCACGCCCGCCCGCAAACAGGAACTCGTCCGCGCGCACCGCGCCCGCGGCGAGCAGGTGGTGTTCGCCGGCGACGGCCTCAATGACGCTCCGGCCCTCGCCGCCGCTGACGTCGGCATCGCCATGGGCACCGGCACCGACGTCGCCATGGCCAGCGCCGGCCTGGTGCTGGTCCGCGGCGACCTCGCTGCGCTCGTCCGCGCCGTCCACCTCAGCCGCGCCACGCTGCGCAACATCAAGCAGAACCTCTTCTGGGCCTTCGCCTACAACTTCGCCGGCCTGCCCGTCGCCGCCGGCGTGCTGTATCCTTTCTTCGGCATCCTGCTCAGCCCGATGCTCGCCAGCATCGCGATGAGCATCTCCTCGATCACCGTCGTGGCGAACGCGCTCCGGCTCCGCCACGCCCGGCTGTAGGACGCCGAAATCGGAGCCCCGGGCGAGGGCGAAACGCGCGCCCGAACATCGGGTCAGACCGGGGGCGGCGCGATCTCCCGGAACCACCCTTTGCCCCAGTAAGGGTAATACGGGTACGGCTGTGACGTGGCGCTCGCCGCGTCCAGCCGCGCCACCTGCTCGGGCGTCAACGCCCAGCCCACCGCGCCCAGATTCTGCCGGAGCTGCTCCTCGTTCCGCGCGCCGACGATCACGTTCGCAACCGTCGGCCGCCGCAGCAGCCAGTTGATGGCTACCTGCGGGACCGTCCGCCCGGTCTCCGCCGCCACCGCATCGAGCACGTCGACGACGCGATAGAGGAACTCGTCCGGCACCTGTGGGCCAACGTCCACGACGTCCTGCGAGTTCAACCGGCTGCTTGGCGGCTTCGGCTGCCCGCGCCGGAGCTTTCCCGTCAACCGCCCCCACCCCAGCGGGCTCCACACCATCGCGCCCACCCGCTGGTCCACCCCGAGCGGCATCAGCTCCCACTCATAGTCCCGCCCGACGAGCGAGTAGTACACCTGGTGCCCGACGAACCGCGGCCAGCCGTACCGCTCCGCCAACGCCAGGCTCTTCATCAGCTGCCAGCCGGCGTAGTTCGACGCACCCACATAGCGCACCTTCCCCGCGCGGACGAGCGCGTCCAGGGTCTGCAGCGTCTCCTCGATCGGCGTCTGCGCGTCGAAGCCGTGGAGCTGGAAGTAGTCGATGTAATCGGTCCCGAGTCGGCGCAGGCTGGCCTCCACCGCCTGCAACAGGTGAAACCGCGACGCGCCGACGTCGTTCGGGCCGTCACCCGAGCGCAGCACCGCCTTCGTCGAGATCAGCACCTGGTCGCGCCGGCCCTTGATCGCCTGCCCGAGCACCTCCTCCGCCGCACCGCCGGAGTACACGTCCGCCGAATCGAAGAAGTTCATGCCGGCCTCGAGCGCGATGTCCACGAGCCGCCGCGCGCCCGCGCCATCCGTGCTGCCCCAGGCGCGAAAGAAGTCGCCCTGGCCGCCAAACGTCGCCGTGCCGAGGCTGAGCACCGGCACCCGTAGTCCTGAACCGCCGAGTTGTCTGTATTCCATCGGACAATATCCGGCCGCCCGTTTGCTTCCTCCAATCCTTTGAATTTATCGGAGCGATCGATGACAGCGATCAAGCCGGGCATCACCGAACTCCGCCACCTGCGTTACTTTCTCGCGATCGCCGAGGCCGGACAATTTCGCCGTGCCGCCGCCGCCCTGCGCGTCTCGCAGCCGACGCTCTCGCACCAGATCCAGCAGCTCGAGCTGCAGATGGGCGCGCCGCTGTTCGAGCGCCTCAGCCGCACGATCCGGCTCACGCCCGCCGGCGTCGTCCTGCGCGAGCGCGCCAGCACAATCCTCCGCGAACTCGGTCACGCGAGCCGCGCCATCGCCGAACTCCAGGGCCTCGCCGCCGGGGAGCTGCGCGTCGGCGCGGTCGCCACCGTCGATGTCGCGCTCGTCCCCGGTGCCGTCGCCTTGTTTCACGAGCGCCACCCCAAGGTCTCCGTCAGCATCCGCGAGCTGCCCAGTGACGCCCTCGAGGCGGAGTTGCTGGCGGGCCGCCTCGACCTGGGCCTCGGCCTCCTGCACGCCCGCGTCGGTTCCCCCATTGAAACGGAGCCGTTGTTCGAGGAGCGACTCGTGGCCGTGCTCCCGGCCGGGCACCCGCTGCAGGGCCAGGCCGCGGTGGAACTCGCCACCATCGCGCGTGAGCCGCTCGTCCTCCTCTGCCGCGGATTCTGTACCCGCGAGCTCGTCGACGAGGCCGCCGCGCGGCTCAATGTCGCGGTCGCCGCGCGGATCGAACTGAACTCGATCGCCACGGTGCTCGCGACCGTCATGCGCACGGCCCTGGCGACGCTCCTGCCCGAGAGCTCAGTCCGCTGGTCCTGCCACCCGAGCCTGCAGGTCGTGCCGCTCGTGCACGGCCGTCGTCCGCTGCGCGCGCGGCGCGTCGGGCTGCTCTGGGTTCGCGGCGCTCACCGCACCGCCGCCGCGGTTGCCTTCGCCCGCGCGGTGCGCGAGGTCGTGGCGGCGGCGCGCGCGGGATCAACTCCGGTCGCGCCGCTCGCCAACGCCGTCGCTTCTCGGCCACGCCGCGCGGCCGCTCAGTTGGCTGCCGCGCTGGCGTAGGTCTGGATCGCGTGCGCCGGGATGGTGCACGCCACCGGCGCCCCGCCCGTGGCCAGCGTGAAGCGCACGGGCTGGTCCCCCTTGTTCAACACCACCGCCACAAGCGAGCCGTCGGGATTCTGAAACGCGATCGAGGCCAGTCCGGCCGGCCCGCCCGTCGTCGCAATCCGGTACGCGCCGGGACGCACAAAGCGGCTGAAGTGCGCGATGTAGTAGAACGACGGGCCGTACCGCACCTCCTTGGTGTTGGTGTCCACGATCACCGGCGCATCACAGAAGTTGCCCACGTGATTCGGGCCGCCGCGCTGGTCGAGGACGATGTTCCAGTCGAGGAAGCCCGCGACCCAGTTCTTGAAGTCACCGATCATCTGCGTGGCGTACGTCTCACCGTGGTCCCAGCGCCCGAGCGCCTCGCCGCCTTCGCAGCAGCCTTCGGTGAAGAGGATGGGTTTGTCGGGGAAAGCGGCGTGCACCCGCGAGGACGCCTCGTAGTCGTCGCTCACGTACCAGTGCACGCCGAGCCCCCAGAGGTATTTTGCCGCCTTCGGATCGCCCAGCATCGCCTTGGCCCGGGTCTCGATCCCGTCGCGGTTATGATCCCAGCCGAGAAGCTTCACGTCGGCGAACCCACCTTTCTCCAGCGCAGGCCCGAGGTGGTCGCGCACGAAGTCGCGCTCCTCCTCCGGGGAATACAGGCACGACTCCCAGGTCTGCTTCGCGTCGGGCTCGTTCTGCACCGTGAGCGCCCACACCGGCAGCTTCTCTTCGTCCCGCATCGCCTGCAGAAAGCGCACGTAGTAGTTCGCCCACGCCGGTCGGTACTCGCCGCGCAGCTTGCCGCCGTCGTCCATCCGGAAGTTCGTCTTCATCCACGCGGGCGGGCTCCAAGGCGACACGAGCAGCTTGAACCGATCGGCCCCGGCGACCGCGCGCGCATCGTGCAGCAGGGGCATCAGCCACCGCCGCATCGGATCGAGCGTGAAATGGTGCAGGTCGTAGTCGCCCGGCGTCTCGTCGAGCGCCCACATATGCAGCGAGAAATCGCAGGAGTTCAGGTGTGTGCGCGCCAGCGTGTAGCCGATGCCCTCCTGCGGGTCGTAGTATCGCCGCAGGACTTCGCGGCGGCGGTCCGCCGGCAGCTGCGCCAGCACCCAGGCGGAGGATTCCGTGAGGGCGCCGCCAAAGCCGATCATCTGCTGGAACCGCTGCGCCGGATCGAGCTGCAGCGCATCGGCCGGGGTCGCCGCCGCCGTGGCGGGCGCGGCCACGGACGCGAGCCGGCGGTCGGTGTCGCGCGCGGTTTCATGGACCGACCAGGAGCCGGAGGCGGCGCCGAGCGAGGAAGCCAGGACGGCGAGGGCCGTCCACGGGAGGAGGATGGATTTCAGGTGCATGATGCGAAACGGAGACGGGGCAGGGTGTGGCGGGGCGAGCGCACGCGGCTCGCCCCACGGGCCACGGGTTCACAGCTTGTAGTCGAAGGTGAGCTGCCAGCGCCGGGGCGCGGCGTAGATGAAGCCGTAGAGCTTCCGGTCGTTCGCCACGTTATCCACGTTGAGCTGCACGCTCGATTCGTGACCGCGCAGCCGGAACGCGTACTTCACCATCGCGTTGATGACGGTGCGGCTGCGGGTCTGCAGCGAGATCGGGTTGCCCTGGTTGTCGAGGGCGTTCTGGCCGTACGCAGGATAGATCACACGCGGGCTTTCGTACGCCCCGCCCACGCCGCACGACCACCCGTGCCAGCGCGACAGCTTCGGGAACTGGTAGCTGATCCACGCCGTGCCCTGGTTCTTCGGCGTGTCGTCCATCGGCAGGCCCGCCCCAAACGCGATGAAGGTCGAGGTGTCCTGCGGGTCGGTGTACACCTCGCCCAGCGGCCGGCCGGCGGTGGCCGACCATGAGATCGGCGCGTACCAGATCGCCCAGCGGTCCTGGGGATACGGATACTTCGGCCACGCCTGCGCGTTGAGCACGACCTTCTCGATGTGCGACCAGGTAAGCAGCACCTGCAGGTTGTCCGTGGGCTGGAAAAGGATCTGCGTGTCCCAGCCGCGCGAGCGGTCGCTGCCCGTCGCCACGCTGCGCTGGTCGCCGTTGTCGTCCATCGTCGCGTTGTTCACGAGGTTGTCGAACGGCAGGCTGCCGGGATCCGCGCCAGTGTAGATCCAGCCCCACCAGCCAAACTGCTTCAGCGCGTAAACGTTCTGGAAGACGGCGTCCATGAACGCGGCGCCCGTCGGCTTCGACGCATTGACATACCAGTTGGTGCTCCCGGCGGAGTTCGTCTGCCGGTAGATCGCGCCGGCGGCGACCGCCGCGTTCCACTGCGCCGTCGAGGCGACCACCGCGCCGTTCCAGTCGTTGGTCGCCGGGTTCAGGTCGTTGACGTTGTAGACGATGTCCTTGTTCGGGTTGAAGTGCAGGTTCTTCGCCACCACCGGCGCGAACCAGACGAGGCTCGAGCTGCCCACCTGGGCGCGGGTGCGCGTGATCTCGAATTTGCTCAGCGTGCCGGAGATCTTGCCGCGGAAGAGGTCGAACTTGAGGCCGACTTCGTTGTTCTTCGCCAGTGCCGCCTGCAGCGGCTGGCCGTACAGGTCGAGCTTGCCCTGGTAGTTGGGCTCCACGCCTTCCGAATGCATGGCGTAGACCGCGAGCTCACGGTTCGGCGTGAGATCCAGG
This sequence comes from Opitutus sp. ER46, assembly GCF_003054705.1. Classification (NCBI taxonomy): domain Bacteria; kingdom Pseudomonadati; phylum Verrucomicrobiota; class Opitutia; order Opitutales; family Opitutaceae; genus Opitutus; species Opitutus sp. ER46. The sequence goes on along the minus strand of NZ_QAYX01000016.1, from coordinate 46,880 downwards.
CTCGCGCCATACTGGTAGGTCGTGTCCCGGCTCGGCGTGGCCATCGAGGTCGAGGGCGCCGTGTCGCCGCGCGGCGTGCCGTTGGCATTAAACTCGGGATTGTACTGCCAGACGTTGTTCCAGCTGCGGTCGCGCCGCACGCCGGCGATCAGGGTGAGCCGGTCGTCGAGCAGCTTGCCCTGGTAAACGGCGTACAGCGCCGGGTTCGACGTCGTGGTGCGCAGGTTGTCCCACTCGACCAGCGGCGCTTCGGCCGAGCCGTTGCCCTGCCGACCAAAACGGAAGTACGAGTAGTCCGCCGGGCTGTGATAGTTCGAGACATCGCCCGGGGTCTGCCGCGTGGCGTCGTCCTTCTTTTCGCGGGTATAGCTGAAGCCGCCGAGGAGGGAGTTGTCCCACCGCGCCCAGCGCGAGGCGCGCTCGAAGAGCTTGAGCCGGTAGTTGAGCTCCACGCGCACCTGGTCGTGCGTGTTGTCCTGCCGACGTTTCTCCCACTGGTACGCGATCGTCGCGGGCTGCGGTCCGACGGGCACGCCCGACTGCGTGGACGCCAGCCCGGCGAAGCTCACCGGCGCGATCGCCCAAGCCGGCACGCTGCTGCCGCTCGCGACGGTCTGCAGCGCCGCGAGGTTGTCGAGCTGGTCGAACCGGAAGGTCGAGTGATTCACGCCCGCGAGGAAGCTCAGGTGCTCGCCGATCTGCTGCGTGACCTTGAATGCCACGTTGCCGGCGGTGCTGTCCCGCGAGGTGTCGGGCCCGCTCCAACGGAAGGTCCGCACGTTGCGGCCGGGGATGGGCAGGAAGTTGCCGTTGTAGCCGGCGCTGTCGTTGACGTAGCTGGACACCGCCGCGCGCAGGTCCTGCCAGCCGATGCCGTCCTGCCACTGGCGGCCGTACTCAAAATCCAGGACGATCTCCGTGCCGGTGAAGGGACGCCAGGAGAGCACCGGCGAGACGAAGACGTGGCGCTCGGTGTTGAAGTCGGTGTACGAGGCCGTGTCCTGCACCGCGCCGGTCACCCGGTACGCCAGTTTGCCCGACGCCGTCAGCGGCCCCGTCGCGTCGATGGTCGCGCGGAGGAACTCGTTGCTGCCGACGGCGAGCGAGACGGCCTCGGCCCGCTTGGTCTCGGGCATCTTCACCAGGTAATTCACCACGCCGCCGAAGTTGCCGACGCCGTACAGGAGCGACGCCGGACCGCGGGCGACTTCGACGCGCGCGATGTTCACCGAATCGGTCGAGTTCTGCCGGCGGAAGCCGTCGCGCAGCACCGACTCGGTCAGGAAGCCCCGGATCTTCATGTGGGTCTGGTCCGGGTTGGCCGTCGCGCCCTCGGGGTTGTTGATCTTCCCCGCGGCGGTCGAGAAGCTGCCGGCGGGCGCGTTGTAGTCGTTCTGGGTCTGCAGCAGGACACCCGAGCTGTAGCGCAGCGTCTGCCGCAGGTCGGTCGAACCCGTGTCGCGCATGAACTGCTCGGTGATCACCTCGATCGGCATCGGCAGGTCCTTGATCGCAGTGTTCAGCCGCGTGCCGGAGATGGAGTTCGTGGCGCGATAGCCGCGGTCCTTGTCGGTGGATACCGTGAACGGCGAGAGCACGACAGGCTCGTCGGCCGCCGGCGACGCCGGCGCGGAAGTGGCAGTTTGGGCCAGGGCAGCGGGCGCGGTCGCGCCCGCGAGAGTCAGCGCCAGCAGGGAGACAAACCGGGGTGGGTTCATGCGGGGTGGTGGGTTGGGGAGTGCAGCCGGGCCGCGCGTGACCGGGGCCGGCCGGAGGGGTGACGTACGTTATCAATTTTCCCGCTCCCGCCGCATCCCCCTTTCGGGTGGGCGCGATCGGCCGGTTTTGACGTGAACTGACCGCGGCGGCGCCTACGCTGCCGGTTCCCCCACCCCGTGTTTCCCCCGGCCTCACTCCTCTTCGGCCGCCTTGCCGTCCTTGCCGGCCTGTTCGCCGCGATGGTCCTGGCGCGCGCCGAGTCCGCCCCCTCCGCCCCAGCCGCCGCACCGCTGCGCGACGCCGCAGCCGTGCTGTCGTTGACCGGCGAGCAGGCCAGCCAGGGCCGGCGCATCGTGCTGAACGGCGTGGTCACCGCGGCCGAACCCGACTGGAGCGGACAGTTCTTCGTGCAGGACGCCACCGGCGGCGTGTTCGTGGAAAACTACGGCGCGCCCGCGCCGGAACCGGGCGACGTCGTGACGATCGAGGGCGTCAGCCACCCGGGGGCGTTCGCCCCGATCGTGAGCCGGCCCACGTGGCGGAAAACCGGCCGCGCCGCGCTGCCGGAGCCTCGTCGCGTGCGCATCGAGGATCTCAATACGGGCGGCGAGGACGGCGAGCGCGTGGAGGTCACCGGGGTGGTGCGCACCGCCCGGCTGGAACACCAGCGGCTGCTGGTCGACCTGGCCGTCGTCGGCCACCGGCTGCAGGTTTCCACCCGGCCGCCCCCGGAGACCGATCCGGCCACCCTGGTCGGCGCGCGCGTGCGGGTGCGCGGCACCGTGGCCACCCACTACATCGGGGCGTTGCGGCATCTGACGTCGGTGGCGGTCTACGCGCCGCGGCTCGAGGACTTCACCGTGCTCGAGGCCGAGCCGGCCGATCCCTTTCTGAGCCCGGCCACCCCGGTGAACAGCGTCGCGCAATACCGCCGCGGCCGGCTGGCGGAGCAACGGGTGCACGTCCGGGGTGTCGTCACGCTGCAGCGGCCGCGCGAGGACGTGTTCCTGCAGGATCCGTCCGGCGGCCTGCGCATCGTCACCGCCCAGCCGGGACGCTGGCCCGTCGGCACGACCATCGAGGCGGCCGGGTTTCTCGAATATGAGGGCCACCTGCCGCTGTTGCGCGACGCCGTGATCCGCGCGGAACCGGGCGCGCCCGCCCCGCTGGTTCCGCGGCGCGTCCAGCCCGCCGCCATCGCGCAGGGCGAGCACCACGGCGAACTCGTCACGTTGCGCGGGCGCGTCCTCGACCGTTCCACCCGCCCGAACATCCGCGCCGACGGCTCGCCCGCCGGCTTCGTCACCACCTGGATGCTGCAGGGGCCGGCCGGGAGCTGCACCGTCGAGCATATCTCGCCCGAGCGCGACGCCTCGCTCGCCCGCATCCCGATTGGCAGCGACGCGGAGGTGGACGGAATCTGCGTTCTCACGGTCGATCCCAACGGCAAGCTCACCTCCCTGCGCCTGCTCCTGCCGTCGCTCTCGGGCTGGCGCGTGCTGCAGCGGCCGAGCTGGCTCACCCCCGCCCGGCTGCTCCTCGGGCTCGCCGTGCTCACGGCCCTGCTCGTGTTCGTCCTCGCGTGGCTGCTCACCGTCGCGAAGAAGAACGCCGCGCTGCACCGCCTCGTCCACGAGCTGGAGCAGGCCCGCGGCAAGCTCCAGGAGGCGCACGACACGCTCGAGCAGAAGGTCGCCGAACGCACCGCCCAACTGCAGGTCGAGATGACCGCCCGCAAGACCGCCGAGGTGCAGTTCCGCGCCGTGCTCGCCGAACGCACCCGCCTCGCGCGCGACCTGCACGACACCCTCGAGCAGACGCTCGCCGGCATCGCCCTGCGCCTCAACACCGCAGCCAAGCTCGCCCGCCGCGACCCCGACGGCTCCGAATCGCATCTCCAGTTTGCCCGCAACTGGCTGCACCAAAGCCAGGTCGACCTCCGCCGCTCCATCTGGGATCTGCGCTCCCGCGAGTTGGAGCAGTTCGACCTGCCGGGCGCCCTCCGGCTCAGCGCGGAACAACTCGTCCAGGGCACCGCGATCACCCTCGACGTCCACATCGAGGGCACCCCCGTCCGCCTCCCCGAAGTCATGGAGGAAAACGTGCTGCGCATCGCCCAGGAGGCCCTCACCAACATCGCCAAACACGCCCAGGCCACACGCGTCACGCTGCGTCTGTCCTTTGCCCCGCCCGTCCTGCGGCTGCGCGTGGAGGACAACGGCGTCGGTTTCGACCCGCAGCAGCCCGCGCGCGACGGTCACTTCGGGCTCGTGGGCATCGGCGAGCGCGCGAAGCGCCTCGACGGCCGCGTGTCGATCCAAAGCCGCCCCGGCCACGGCACGCAGATCACCGTCGAACTGCCGCTGTCCGCGTGCCCCGGCGCCGCGACCGCAAGCGCCGCCGGCGCCTCCCCCTCCCCATGACCCGCCCCCTCCGCATCCTCGTGGCCGACGACCACTTCATCGTGCGCAGCGGCCTGGTCGCCCTCATCGATTCCGAGCCGGGCCTGCAGGTCGTGGCCCAGGCCACCGATGGCGCCCAGGCCGTCGACGCGTTTTTCCAGCACCGTCCCGACGTCAGCATCCTCGACGTACGCATGCCCGTGCTGACCGGCATCCAGGCCATCGAACGCATCCGCCAGCAGGCGCCCGACGCCGCCATTCTCGTGCTCACCGCCTTCAACGGTGACGAGGACATCCATCGTGCGCTGGCCGCGGGCGCCCGGGGTTACCTGCTCAAGAGCTCCACCGGCGACGACCTGCTGCCCGCCGTGCGCGCCGTCGCGGCAGGCGGCCGCTGGGTGCCGGACGACATCGCCAGCCGGCTCGCGGCCCGCAGCCACTACGAGGCGCTCACCACCCGCGAGCTCGAGGTGTTGCGCCACATCGCGCGCGGACGGGCCAACAAGGAAATCGCGGGCCTCCTGGCCATCTCGGAGAACACGGTGAAGGACCACCTCAAGAACATCCTGAGCAAGCTCCACGTCTCGGCCCGGACCGAGGCCGTCACCGCGGCCGTCCAGCGCGGCATCATCGAACTGTAGGGCGGCAATTCGGCCAAGCCGATGGGGATGCGGCGAGCCACGCGCACTGGCGCGGGCGTTTTGCGGCCTGGCCCACCCGACGAGCGCCCAACGCGGCATTTGCCTTTCGACCGCCCGGTTGCACGATTGCCTCTCCGCGTCCGCCGATCGGCGGCCCGCGGTCCGCAATCCGCAATTCAATGATTCCCGTCACCGTCCTCACCGGCTTCCTTGGCGCCGGCAAAACCACGCTCCTCAATCGCATCCTCACCGAACACCACGGCAAGAAACTCGCCGTGATCGAGAACGAGTTCGGCGAGGTCGGGGTGGACAACCAACTGGTGATCCAGAGCGAGGAGGAGCTCTTCGAGATGAACAACGGCTGCATCTGCTGCAGCGTCCGCGGCGACCTCATCCGCATCCTCGGCCGGCTGCTGAAGCGGAAGGACAAGCTCGACGGCATCCTCATCGAGACCACCGGCCTGGCCAACCCCGCCCCGGTCGCGCAGACGTTCTTCACCGACGACGAGATGAAGCAGGCGTTCAAGCTCGACGCCATCGTCACGGTCGTCGACGCGCGGCACGTCGCCCAGCACCTCGACGCCGATGACGAATCGGTGAAGCAGGTCGGCTTCGCCGACGTCATCCTGCTCAACAAGACCGACCTCGTCTCCCCCGCCGAGCTCGATGCCCTCGAGGCGCGCATCCGCCGGATCAACGCCGTCGCCCGCATCCACCGGACGCAGAATTGTGACGTGCCCCTCGACCGCGTGCTCGACGTCGGCGGCTTCAACCTGAGCCGCGCCACCGAACTCGATCCGAAGTTCCTCGAGACCGAATACCCATTCGAATGGGCCGGCGCCTACCATCTCCCTTCCGGCACGCACGAGCTCGTGATCGGCCACTGCCACCACGATCATGACCACGACCACGAGCATGGTCATGAGCATGAGCACGAGGAGCACGAGCACGGGGATGGCGAGGGCCACGAGCACCACCATCACCACCACCACGGCAATCCCGACGAACTCGATGTCGTGATCATGCCGGTGCAATCGCTCGACGGGAAGGCGATCGCCGCCGCCCGCGACGCCGCCGTGCTCGTGTTCTCTGACTGGGAGTCGCGCACGAAGGACGGCGACACCATTGCCCCCGGCGGCACGCTCCACCGGCTCCTACTCAAGGACGGCCATGGCCACTACAAGGTGAAGGTCGAGGAGCCGGGTCTCTACCTGGTGTTCGAAGGCTGCGGCGAGGACCCGCTGCATATCCACGTCGCCGGCGACACCGTGAAACCCACCTGGCAGCAGGACTACCACGGCGCCCACGAGCACAACGAGTCCGTCACCTCGGTCGGGATCAGCGAAGTCGGCGATCTCGACGGCAAACGGCTCAACGAGTGGATCGGCACGCTCCTGCGCGTGAAAGGCGGCGACATCTACCGGATGAAGGGCGTCCTCGCCGTCAAGGGCTCCAACAAGCGGCTCGTCTTCCAGGGCGTGCACATGCTGTTCGACGCCACCTTCGATCGCGAATGGGGCAACGAGCCGCGCCAGAACACGCTCGTCTTCATCGGCAAGAATCTCGACCGCACCGCCCTCACCGAAGCCTTCAAAGCCTGCCTGGCCTGATGGTCAGAAGCCGGAGGCCGGAGGCCGGAAGCCGGAAGCCTGAGGCCAGAAGCCGGAGGACAGAAGCCAGAGGTGAGTGGTCAGGAAGACACCGGGGAATGAACCACGGAGGCACAGAGGCCACCGAGAAGGCTGGTCATTGTGTCACAGCGCGCACCGAGACCAGAGGAGGGGCGCGGAGCGCAGACCATATCGAGTCAGAACTCCCTCCGGCGCCGGATCCGCTGTGCGCACGACTCCCTGACTTCTGGCTTCCGGCCTCAGCCTTCCGCCTCCCGTCTCCGGCCTCCGGCCTCCGGCTTCTGGCTTCTGGCCTCTGGCTTCCGGCTTCTGGCTTCTGGCTTCTGGCTTCTGGCTTCCGGCCTCAGGCTTCCGCCTTCAGCTCTGCAGTTCCGCTGGCGCGATCGCGCTGATGCCGGCTTTGGCCAGCGCGCGCACCGCCGCATCGGGATCGGCGAAACGGAAAACGAGCACCGCCCTGCCGTCCACCCGGCGCCGATACGTCACGCCGGCGAAGGCGTACATGTACTCGATCGCCTGGCCCGCGGCCTCCAGCGCATCAAGGATCACCAGCAACCCACCCGGCCGCTGCGGCACCTCGATGGCAAGGACCTCGGTGACCTTGACCACAAAGCCGGCCGCCGTGAGCACCTGTCGCGCGCCGTCGGGGTCGACAACGATCATGCGCAGGATGCCGAACTCCTCAGTGTCGGCCACCGTGAGCGAGAGCAGGTCGATGCCGGCGTCGGCGAGCACCTTGCACGGCGGCCGCAGGGAACCGGGGCGGTTCTCAACAAAAAGGGAAAGCTGGGGAATCTTCATGGTGGGCGGGGTGATGACGTCAGGAGGAGGATTGGCGCAGGTCGAGCACGCGCTTGGCCTTGCCCTCGCTGCGCTGGATGCTGTGCGGCTCCACCAGGCGCACCGTCGCGCGGATGCACAGGGTCTGCTCGATGGATTTCTCCAGCCGGCGATGCAGTGACTCGAGCGCCCGCACGTTGTCGGAGAAGACCTCCGGCGTGACCTCCACGCGCACCTCCATCTCATCCAGCCCGTGCGCGCGCGTGAGCACGATCTGGTAGTGCGGCACCGTGCCCTCGACGGCGAGCAGCGCGGTCTCAACCTGCGAGGGAAACACGTTCACGCCGCGCAGGATCAACATGTCGTCGCTCCGCCGGCTGATCCGCCGGATCCGCCGGATCGTCCGCCCGCAACCGCACGCCGCCGTCTCCAGCGCGGTGATGTCGCGCGTCCGATAACGGATCATCGGCATCGCCTCCTTCGACAGCGTCGTGATGACGAGTTCGCCCTCCTCGCCGTCCGGCAGCACCCGCCCGGTTTCCGGGTCAATGATCTCGGGATAGAAATGATCCTCGAAGATATGCAGGCCGTGCTGGCAGCTGCACTCCACCGCCACGCCCGGCCCGATGATCTCGGAAAGCCCGTAGATGTCGTACGCCTTCATTGACGACATCGCCTGGATCCGCTGCCGCATCGCCTCCGTCCACGGCTCCGCGCCAAACACGCCCACGCGCAGCTTGCTCGTGTCGATCTTCATCTCCTGCGCGCGCTCGAGCAGGTGCACCATGTAGCTCGGGGTGCAGCAGATCGCGGTGACGCCGAAATCGCGCATCAGCATGAGCTGCCGCTCGGTATTGCCGCCGCTGATGGGGAGCACGGTCGCGCCCAGCGCCTCCGCGCCGTAATGCGCGCCCAACCCGCCGGTGAACAGGCCGTAGCCGTAGGCGTTCTGGACGATGTCGCTGCGCGTCACACCGGCCGCGGCGAAACTGCGGACCATCACCGAGGCCCACGTGTCGAGGTCGCTTTGCGTGTAGGCCACGACGATCGGCTTGCCGGTGGTGCCGCTCGAGGCGTGCAGGCGCACGATCTCGGCAAGCGGGCGCGCGAACATGCCGAAGGGGTAGGTGTCGCGCAGGTCGGACTTGGTCGTGAAGGGCAGCTTCCCGAGGTCCTCGAGCGTGCGCACGTCGTCGGCTGTGAGGCCGCGCTCCTCCATGCGCGCGCGAAACAGCGCCACATGCTCGAACGCGTTGCGCACGCTGAGCTGGAGCCGCGCCAGTTGCAGGTCGCGCAACTGCGGCCGGGGTAGAAAATCCGGGGCGCTTTCGGGGTGGAACCCACCAGGGGCGGCTTGGCAGCAGGGCTTTTTCACGGGGTCACGGATTGAAGGCGGAGTTTTTCCCGGGCGCCGGCAGCGATGCCGACCGCGAAGGCCGCCTCGTTGGCCACGCGGATTTTCGGGGCGAGCTGCGCATCAAACGCCGCCCGCCACGCTTCCGGCGGGAAGGGCAGCCACACGCTCAAGACACCGAGCAGCGCGACGTTCAGCGTCCGCGGGTTCGCCAGGGAGGTCTCCCCCAGCAACCGCGGTTCGATCAGAACACCCGTTGGGCACAGCAGCGGTCGGTTGTTCTCCACCTGGTCGGGCGCCACCACGACGAGAAAGTCCGCCTCGCCCGTCGGCACCATCGGACTCAGCACGCGCGCGCCAAAGCGCACGTCGCTGTTCACGCTGCCGCCCCGCTGGCTCATGCCGTGGATCTCGCTCTTCTTCACGTCGAGCCCCGCCGCAAGCGCGGCCTGCGCGAGGATATCCGACGCCTTGATCACCCCCTGGCCGCCCAGGCCGGCAATGACGATGTTGGTCACAGTTTCCATGGTGCTCATCCTTCGGTCTCCCCGGTGGTGGTGGTGGCGGCATCGGCGGGACAGCCACCCAATGGCTGGCTGCGGGCGGCCGCCGCCTTCTCGTAGGCGCGGATGGCACCGGCGGCGAGAATGCAGCTCCGGCGCGCGACGATCACGGCCAGCCGGCCCGACGCCAGGCGCTCGCGCAGCAGGGCCTCAAATTCCGCCTCCTTCATCGGGTCGACCACGTCGACCTGCGGCACGCCCATCGCGCGTACCACCGCCTCGATCGCCACCCGCCCCGTGGGCTCGTGGTTCAGCGTGCGGCCGGTCGCCGGGTGCTCCTGCTGGCCCGTCATCGCGGTCGTGCCGTTGTCCAGGATCAGGAGCACGTGCCCGGTCGCCGGCGGGTTGTACACCATCTCGGCCACACCCGTCAGGCCGCTGTGCATGAAGGTGCTGTCACCAATCACGCTCACCACCCGGCGCGCCTCGTCGGCCGGCAAGGTGTGGCGCAGGCCCAGGCCCATGCCAATCGACGCCCCCATGCAGGTCTGGAAATCCATCGCCTCGAATGGCGGCAACGCGCCGAGGGTGTAGCAGCCGATGTCGCCCGACACGATGCACTCCAGCCGCCGCAGCACCGTGAAGACCGTGCGATAGGGGCAACCCGGACAGAGTTGCGGCGGTTTGCCGCGGGCCGGAGCCGGCTCGGGCGATGCGTCCGCCGCGAGGATGCGGCGCGTCCGCGCCACGTTGAGCTCACCAAAGCGATAGCCGGCCGGCTTGCCCCGCACCGCGATACCCGCCGCGCGCAACGCCTCCTCGAGATAGGGATCGCCCTCCTCCAGCACGACGCACTCCTGCACGCTCGCTGCGAAGTCCCGGATCAGTTGCAGCGGCAACGGGTGCGTCACGCCCAACTGCAACAGGGCCGCCTGCGGTGCCGCCTCACGCGCGTGCATCACCGCGACGCCCGACGTGACAATGCCCAGCCGGCCGTCGCCCGCCGTGCGCCGGTTGAGCGGCGCCGTTTCCGCCCAGGTCGCGATCTCCGCCAGCTTCTGCCGCAAGCGGCGGTGCGCCGGCCGCGCGTGCGCGGGGATCATGACGCGCTCCGGAATGTTGCGCTCGAACCGCGGCGCCACCGCGGGCAGCGGAGCCCGGCCGTCGGCCACGATGGACTTGGCGTGACACACCCGCGTCGTCAGCCGCAGGAGCACCGGCACGCCCCAGCGTTCCGACATCTCCAGCGCGGCAAAGGTGAAGTCGTAGGCCTCCTGCGAATCCGCGGGTTCCACCATCGGCACGCCCGCCGCCACCGCGTACCGGCGGTTGTCCTGTTCGTTCTGGCTGCTCGACATGCCCGGGTCGTCGGCGGACACGATCACGAGCGCCCCGCTCACGCCACTGTAGGCCACCGTGAACAGGACGTCGGCCGCGACGTTGAGCCCCACATGCTTCATCGTCACGAGCGCGCGTCCCCGCGCAAAGGCGACGCCCGCCCCCACCTCCAGCGCGACCTTCTCGTTGGGCGCCCACTGGGCCCGCCCGCCGAGTCGCGCGTACGTCTCGAGAATTTCCGTCGAAGGCGTTCCGGGATACCCGGTGCCAAGCGTCACGCCCGCACGGAGCGCGGCGAGCGCAATGGCTTCGTCACCGGAAAGCAGTTGTCGCTTCACTTTGGTCATCGGGTTGGGGGGCGAGGGGACGGAGATTAAGCCACGGCTCCCCCGGCCCGGGCGATGGAAAGCACCCGTCCGCCCGCCGGGTAGAAGGTCCATTTTTGAGCGCCGCGTTGATCGCTTAATCCTGCCTTCGCAGCGTGTCATACATCGGTCGCCACCCGCAACCGCCGGCGCCCGCGGGACGGCGCCACGCCAGCGGCCGCTTGCCACGCTCCGCCGCGCGGGCTTCGCTGGCCCGAATGATCGGCGTATTCGACTCCGGCTTCGGTGGGCTGACCATCCTTGCTTCCCTGCTGCGCGACCTGCCGCAGTACGACTACCTGTACCTCGCCGACAGCGCCCGAGCCCCCTATGGCGCCCGCAGCGCCGATGTCATCAACGAGTTCACCCTCGAGTCCGTCGAATGGCTCTTCCACGAGGGCTGCACCGTCGTCGTGCTGGCGTGCAACACCGCGTCCGCCCGCGCCCTGCGCAACATCCAGCAGCGCCATTTGCCCGTCCATCGCCCGGATCGGCGCGTCCTCGGCGTGGTCCGGCCGTCGGTCGAGGCTCTCGCCGGGCTGCCCCCGGGCGCGATCCCCGGGGTGACCCTGCCATCCGACACCCGCGGCGCGGTCGCCGTCCTGGCCACGGCCAGCACCGTCGCGTCCGACTCGTACCGCCTCGAACTGCAAAAGCTCGCCCCCGGCATCGAGCTGATCCAGCAGGCCTGCCCCATGTGGGTGCCGCTCGTCGAGGCGGGCGAGTTGGCGGGTCCCGGCACTGAGTGGTTCCTGCGGCAGTCGCTGGCGCCGGTCCTGGACCGCCCGCGGCCGCCGACGCGCATTCTCCTCGGCTGCACCCACTTTCCGCTCCTCCTCCCCGCCCTGCGTCCGCTGGTCCCGGCGGGGATCGAGCTGCTGAACCAGGCGGATATTGTCGCGGCGCGGCTCACGGACTGGCTGCAGCGTCACCCGGAACATGCCGCGCGACTCACGCGCGGCGGCAGGCGCCGCTACACGACGACCGACGACGCCGGCTGGTTTGCCGAACGTGGCGAACGCCTCCTGGGCCATCGGCTCACGGCCGAACGCGTGCGGCTCCGCTGAGCGCGCCGCTTGCCACGGCTGCAACCACCGCCGACTTTACCCGCCCCCATGGAACTCACCAAGCACTGGGCCGCCCAACTCGACGACTACGCCATCGACCTTGCCTGGTCCGCGGATGGCGCCCGCCTGGCCGCGGCCTCCGCCGCCGGTGGCATCGGCGTTTTCGAGACGCCGACGGGCACCCGCACCGCCCTGCTCCCGGGTCACGCCGACGGCGCCAACGTTCTGGGCTGGGCCCCGTCGGGCCACCTGCTCGCGTCCGGCGGTCAGGACGGCACGGTGAAATTCTGGGATGGCGCCGCCGGCCAGCACACGGCCACCGCGCAGCTGGGCCAGGCCTGGATCGAACACCTCGCGTGGCGTCCGGCGGCGGATGGGCAGCGCGCCACCCTCGCCGCCGCCGCGGGGCGCGAGCTGGTTTTCCTCGGGGCGGACGGCAGCGTGCGCCATCGCTTCAAACCCGCCCCCAAGACCCTTTCCGCCCTCGCCTGGCACCCGGGCGGCGGCGCACTCGCGGCCGCGTATTTCGGCGGCGTCTGCATCTGGGATGCCGACGATCACCTTGCCCAGAAGGAATACGCCTACGGCAACGGCATCCACGCGCTCGTGTGGTCGCCCGATGGCCGCTGGCTCGTCTCCGGCAACCAGGATCCCTCCGTGCACCTGTGGCTGCCCGAGAGCGACACCGAGCTCCACATGAGCGGCTACGAGGGCAAGGTGCGGTTCCTCTCCTTCGACTGCGACTCGCACTGGCTCGCGACCAGCGGCGGCCGTGACGCATGCCTGTGGGACTGCTCCGGCGAAGGCCCCGAGGGCCGCGAGCCCACCATGCTCCCGCACGAGGCGCCTGTCTGCAGCGTCCGGTTTCAGCACCAGCACGGGCTCCTGGCCACCGCCGCCCAGGACGGCGTCGTCCAGCTCTGGAGTCCCGAACGTCCGAAGCCGCTCCGCGCCACCGTGCGCATGCCGAGCAAGGCCACAAAGCTCGTCTGGTCGCCCGATGACCGCTACCTCGCCATCGGCACCGAGAAGGGCTCGGTGTACGTCCTCCGCTGCGAAGCCTGAGCCGCCACGGCGCCGCCGACCGGCGCAAACGCGCCTAGAAATCGAAGCCGAGCAGCAGGCGAAGCTTCGTGTAATCCTGCGACGAACCGTCGGGGTTGTTGCGACGAAACTCGTGCCGCAGCGCCAGGCTCAGCGTTTCGCTGAGCTTCTTGTTCAGCTCGACGCGATTCTCGAAGCCGTCGGTCTCGTGCTCCACCGGGTACCACACGCCGCGCTGGGTGAGCGTCATGCGCCAGGGCAGCGTCAGCTCCAGTTCGTCGAAGAACGACTCCACGCCGCGTGAACCGTGGCCGGTGTCGTCCCGCCGGTCGCTGTAGGTCCAGGTGTCGAACAAGTTTTGGGAGACACCCAGGCGGAGCTTGCGGGTGGGCTTGATGATGACGTTGAAGCCGAAGCCGATTTCCTGCTGCAGCAGCACGTACTCGGCGCGGACACCGTTCTTGGTGCTGGCCCGGTTCCACTCCACGGTGGGCCGGTACTGGCCGAACTTGCGCCGGTCGAAGTCGTGCCGCCACGAGCCCGCCCCCTTGAGCGTATCCGACGTCGTCACCTCGTTCGTGTTGTTGTAGTCGTACCGGCCGGTGAGCTCGATCGCGTCCTTCTTGAACTTGCGCGCGATCCGGGTGTCGACCGCCAGACTCCGGCGGTCCGACGTATCCGTCACGATGTCGTTCGACACCGCCACGCGGCCGTGCCACGGACCGAAGAATTCGCGCACGCGCGCCGTCATGACCGCCGGCGAGAACAGGTTCCACAGGCTCAGCTTCTCCTTTTCCGCGCGGTCCTCGGGGGTTTCCGGCGCATGTGCTTCCTCCGGCTCCGCCGCAGCCGCTGCCGCCGCGGGTTTGGGGTGAATACCCTGCGCGACGACGGGCTTGGCGGCGGACTGATCCGTCGTCTTTGCGATCGTCGTGGCCCGGATCACGACGGCGTCCGTCGCAAATACGCGCAGCTCACCAAAGCGATCCGATCGAAAGACGATCACGTTCCCGACCTGCTGCACGAGTTTGCCGTACACACGGTCGCCGTCCTTGTAGACGAGCGCATCGCGCGACACGTCGAGCGCCTCCTCGGTGGTTTCCGCGCGCGACTGCACGCCGATGAGGCAAAGCCCGAGCATAAGCCAGGCGAGGACGCGTCGGATTCCCGGAATCATCGCCTGCTTTCGACGCACGCATTTCACTCGTGTTTCAAGAATTTTCTCCGGTTTTTTCGGCGCGGGCGTCGTTTCGACCGGGCTTGCCGCCCCGAAATCGTGATCACACCGTGGCGGCCGTGCGTCGGCGCCTGATCATCGTTCTCCTGATTATCCTGCAGACCTGCCGGCTGGCGGCCGCGGACAAGCCGGCGGCGGCCGTCGTCTCTGTGGCGGCCGCCGCCAACCTCACCTACGCCATCGAGGCGCTCAATCTGGAGTTCCAGGCGCACCACCCCGGCGCCCGCATCACCACCACGCTCGGCGCCTCCGGCAGCCTCTTCGCGCAGATTCGACACGGCGCCCCCTACGACGTCTTCCTCTCGGCCGATACCCAATACCCCGCCGAGCTTGCCGCCGCCGGCGCGGGCGTCTCGGCCACATTGCAGACGTTTGCCCGCGGGCGCCTGGTGCTCTGGACGACCAACCCACGCTTGCCCATGTCCGACCTCAAGGCCGCCCTCACTTCGCCGGCGCTGCGGAAGCTCGCGATCGCGCAGCCGCGCTCCGCCCCATATGGCCGCGCCGCGCAGACCGTCCTCGAACAGCTTGGGCTCTGGTCGACCCTCGCACCACGGCTCGTCATCGGCGAGAACATCGCCCAGGCCGCCCAGTTCGTCGAAACCGGCAACGCCGACGCGGGTTTCGTCGCGCTGTCGTTCGTGCTCTCCCGCCGGCTGGCCGGCCGCGGTTCGTACCTCGAGATCCCCGCCCCCGCCTACCCCGGCGTGACCCTCGCGCATGGCGCGATTCTCACGCAGCACGGCAGGGAGAACGTTACCGCCCGACAGTATCTCGAGTTCCTGCGCTCCTCCGCCGCGCAAAGGATCCTGCGCGACCAGGGCTACTCGTCCCCGGAATAGCGGGCGCGCTCGCGCCGTCTGCCCGCCGCCCTCGCGCCCCGTCGCACTTTCCGGTTTTCACGCGGCCCGCGTTCGCCACGCTCGCAAGGTCTATTCCAACCCTCTCCTGCGCTTGCCCGAAGCCCATGCCACCTTCCTCGGTCTCTCGCCTGCCTTGTGGCAGTCGCTTTGGCTGACGCTGCGCCTGGCCGCCATCACGACCCTCGTGCTCGGCATCGTTGGGCTGCCGCTGGCGCACTGGCTGAACTCGACGCGTTCGAAGCTGGCCGCAGCCCTGGAGACGGTTGTCGCGCTCCCGGTCGTCCTGCCGCCCACGGTCATCGGCTTCTACCTGCTCGTCGCCTTTTCGCCGCAGCACGGGCCGGGGCGGTGGTGGCAGGCCGTGACCGGCCAATCGCTCGCCTTCTCCTTCACCGGACTCGTCATCGCGTCGGTCTTCTACTCGCTGCCGTTCGCCGTGCAGCCGTTTCAGGCCGCGCTGCGCGCCGTGCCGCGCGACTTGCTCGACGCCGGCGCCACGCTGGGCGCCTCGCCCCGGCGGGTGTTCTGGCGGCTTCACGTCCCGCTCGCATGGCGCGGCATCGCCGCCGGACTCACCCTGGGCTTTGCCCACACGCTCGGCGAATTTGGCGTCGTGCTCATGATCGGCGGCGCCATCCCCGGCGTGACCAAGGTGGCGAGCATCGCACTCTACGATGAAGTGCAGGCGCTGGCGTATCCACAGGCGCATGCATTCGCCGCCACGCTTCTCGTCCTCGCGTTTGCCCTCCTCCTCGTCGTGACCATCCTCCAGCGGCGGCGCACCTGACCCACCGCCACCGCATGCGATTCCTGCTTTCCGTTTCCTGCCTCGCCCTCGCGGTCGCGGTCGCGCCGGCCGTATCCGCGACAGCGTTCACATTCACTCCCCTGCCTTCCCCGGCCGGCGCGCAGGCCGCCGCTCCTGCGTTCGCGCAAGCGCCCGACGGAACGGTCTGGCTTTCGTGGGTCGAGCCCGCCGCCGCAGGGCAGCCGCACTTCCGGCTGCGTGCGGCGCGTTTCGCTCCCGCCGAGTCCTCCTGGCTCCCAACCCGCGACATCGCCACCGCCGCGTCGATCGTGCCCAGTTCCACCGACGTCCCCCAACTCGCGATCGCCGGCGACGGCCGCATCCACGCGCTGTGGTGCGACGGCCGCGGCGCCGCGTTCGTCGCAGAATCGCGCGATAGGGGCGCCACGTGGACTGCACCGGAGCGCTGGGGTCCGGACGCCGCGCCGGTCGAAAACGTCTCGCTCACCCGCCTGGCCGATGGGCGCGTCCTCGCGGCGTGGCTCGACGGCCGCAAACCGGCCACCGGCCCGGCCGTCCAGCAGCTCTACGCCCGAATCCTCGGCGACCCTGCCTCCGAAGAGCGCGTCGACGCCCGCGTTTGCGACTGTTGCCCGACCACGCTCGTGCCACTGCTCGACGGCGGCGCCCTGCTTGCCTACCGCGGCCGCTCCGCCGACGAGGTCCGTGACATCCGCGTCGCGCGATTTCGCGGGTCGTCCTGGGACGCCCCGGCCGACTTGAGCCCGGATGGCTGGAAGATCACCGCCTGTCCCGTAAACGGCCCGCGACTCGCCACTGATGGCAGCCGCGTCGCCGCCGTGTGGTTCACGGCCGCGGACGGCGAGCCGCGCGTCCTCGCCTCCTACTCCCCCGACGCCGCGGGCCGCTGGCTGATGCCGCTGCGGCTCGACCGCGGCCGGCCCGCCGGTCGCGTCGATACGGTCCTGCTGAGCGACGGCACCGTGCTCGCAAGCTGGGTGGAAGCGGATGGCAGCGCGTGGTTGCGCCGAATCAACCCTGAGTTTGCCGCAAACGAGCCCGTCGAGCTCGCGCCGGCTGGCGCTGCGCGCGGCGTGCCGCGGCTGCTGTTGTTGCAGGACTACGCCGGCGGACAGGGGCAAGCCCGGTTGCTCATCGTGCTCGCCACGCCGGAGGGCCTGCGCGTCTCGCGGGCCTCCATTGCAGAGGGTGAACTGCTGGCCAGCGAAGCATCCTGCCACTGCACGCCAACTCCGGAGCAGTTGCGCGGTTTTGCCCTGCGGGGCGCCGCATTATCGGTCGATGCCGCGACCAACCGCGTGGACGTTCGGCACGCCGAGGTGCCGGGGGTATTCGCTGGCGGAACGCACACGTTCACGATCGCCCCGCTCGACCTGGCCGCGCTCCAGCTGCGCCGGCCGTTTCTGGCCCGCATCGAGCGCCGCGGGGGCGAATGGTGGCTCTACGATTTGCGCTGGCTCGGTGAACCCGCACGGTAAGGTCCCCGCCCGTTCGCCCCGGGCCCGGGGCTTGACGCATTTGCCATAATCGCCGCGCTGCCCATGCCCGCCCACCCAAGTCGCATCGCTGATCTCCTGCGCCGCCTCGCCGCGGCCGGCTGCGCTGCGCTTGTGCTCGGGCTCGCGATCCTCAGCGCCTGCCCGGAGCTGCATCACGCGTTGCACCGCGGCGACGTCGAGGCCCCCGATCACCACTGCGCCGTCACGCTGTTTTCCACCGGCACCGCCGCGCCTGCAGCCGCCGTTGCCGTCGCCGCGCCTTCTTTCGCGGTCTGCGCCCGCGTACTGGCTCCGCAGGAGGATCCTTTTGTCGCCGCCCCGCGTTATCTCCGGCATCCGGAGCGCGGCCCGCCGGTCAGCCTGGTGGCTTGATTGAAACCCGCATCGCCCCGTGGGCGATGTGTCCGCATTCGCGCGCCTAAACCGCGCGGATCTCCCGTCCTCGCATTCTCCAGGCTGACTATGTCCAAATATTTCCTTCTTCCCCTCTTCTGCGCCGCAGCGTGCCTGCGCGCCCAAACCACGCCGGCAACGCCGCCACCGGGCGACGACCGCGTCCAGCATCTCGACACCGTCATCGTGAGCGCCGGTCCGGATCCCCGCACCGCCTTCGACCTCGCCCAGGGCACCTCGGTGCTCGCCGGCGACGAACTCCGCCATGCCGTGCGCTCCACGCTCGGTGACAGCCTCGCCACCATCCCCGGAGTGAGCTCCACGGCCTACGGCCCCGGCGCAAGCCGGCCCATCATCCGCGGGCTTGGCGGCGACCGCATCCGCGTTCTCACCAACGGCATCGGCGCGCTCGATGCCTCGAACGTGAGCCCCGACCACAACACCGCAGTGGAGCCGCTCTTCGCCTCGCGCGTGGAGGTTCTGCGCGGCCCCAGCACGCTCCTGTACGGCAGCTCCGCGGTTGGCGGCGTCGTCAACGTCATCGACCAGAGCATCCCGACCGAACGCGTCGCACGGCCGTTCGGGGGCACGCTCGAACTTCGCACCGGGGGAGCCACCCGCGAAAATGCCGCCGTGCTGGCGGCCGACGCCGTGCACGGCGCGACCGCCGTGCACGTCAACGCGCTGACCCGCGACACCGACGATCTCCGCATTCCCGGGATCGCCCGCATCGATCCCGAGGCGCCGGGCGACCAGCCCCGCGGCACGCTTCCCGGCAGCGCCACGCAGACCAAGAGCGTTTCCGCCGGACTCGCGCAGTTCTGGGACGTTGGCCGAGCCGGCGTCGCCGTCAGCCATTACGAGACAGAGTATGGCGTTCCGACCGGCGACGATCCCGCCACGAGCATCCGGCTGCGTCAGAACCGGCTCGCGCTCGAGGGGGACATCACCCGGGCCTTCGGCCCGTTCCGCGGCGCCCGGGTCCGGCTGGGCATAGGCGACTACGAACACTCGGAGCTCAGTGGCGGCACGACCGTGAACACCACGTTCAAGAACCGCGCGTGGGAGGGCCGGCTCGAGCTGCCGCATGTGGCGATTGGCCCGCTGCTCGGCACGGTGGGCGCGCAAGCTGCGCGCAGTGACTTCTCCGCCGTCGGCGAGGAAGTGGCCACGCCGCCATACGTGATGCAAAACGTCGCGATCTTCGCGCTGGAGGAAATGAAGCTCAACGAGGCGACCCGGCTCGAACTCGGTGCCCGGGCGGAGCGGCAGACCATCACGCTCGGGGACGTCCCTTCCGATCTGCCGGAGGTGCCGGGTTACGCCGCGCGGCCGCACGAGCGCAACCGCGACAGCGGCCTGAGCGCGTCCTTCGGGGTCGTGCATCACCCGGCGGCGAACTGGACCCTCGCGGCGTCGCTCGCCTACACGCAACGCCTTCCCGCGGCGCAGGAGCGCTACTCCAACGGGCCGCACGCCGGTACCGCGGCGTACGAGATCGGCACGCACGATCTTGCGCCCGAGAAATGCGTTGGCGTCGATCTCAGCCTCCGGCGGCGCTCCGGCCGCATCACGGGCGCGATCAGCGTGTTTGCGCAGCGTTTCCAGGACTACGTCTTCGAGCAGGAACTCGCCGCCGATGCGGTCCCCGACTCCGCCAATCCCGACGGGCTCACCCCGTACCAGTTCGTCGCCCGCGACGCCCGCTTCCTCGGCGGTGAGGCCGAGCTGTCGTTGCATCTTCTGGACCGCCGCTCGGGCCAGCTCCACCTCGACCTCTCGGCCGACTATGTCCGTGCCCAAACGGTGCCGGACGACGTACCGCTGCCAAGGATGCCGCCCTGGCGCACGGGCGCGCGGCTCACTTACGCGACCGACCGCTGGACGTTTGGCGCCGGCGTGCGGCGGGTCTTTGCCCAGCACCGGGTTGGCCACAATGAGACGCCGACGCCCGGCTACACCCTCCTCGATGCCGACGTGTCGTGGCGGCTCGGCACGGGTCGGGTCCGGCCGGAGGTATTCGTGCACGGCGAGAACCTGGCGAATGCCGAAGCCCGGGAACACACGTCGTTTCTGAAGGCGTTTGCGCCGCTGGCCGGGCGCGGCGTCACCGGGGGCGTGCGGCTGCAGTTCTAGTGTCGCGGAGATCGCGGCGACAACCACCCGGCTGGTAGGCAAAGGCCGACCGCGGCTACCGTCTCGAACCCAGTCCGCCGACCGGAAGGCGCCGGTCCCCGAATCAGGGCCGGCGCCCATAGCGGGGCGTCCCCCGGCGCGTATAGTCGACCCGCTATGAAATCCTCCAACCCTTCCCTTTCACCCATGCGTCGCGCGGCTCTCGCCGCCGCATTGGTGTTGGTTACAGGCAACATCGCTGTGTTCGCGCAATCGTCCTCGTCCTCCTCCGCGGGGTCTTCGACGCAGCCGAGCACCAGCCGGAACAACAGCACCTACAACAGCCAGAGCACGAGCAACACCGCGGGCAGCGGCTCGATGAGCACCAACGACACCGACCTGTCGAGCCGGCAGGGCTCCACCGGCACCAGCGCCTCCGACGGCAAGCTGAGCTGGGGTGACAAGCGGTTCGTCACCAAGGCCGCAGACGACGGCCAGAAAGAGGTGAAGATCGCCCAGCTCGCCACGCAGAAGGCGAGCAACCCCGAGGTGAAGCAATTCGCGCAGCAGATGGTTGACCAGCACACGCAGGTCAACTCGCAGCTCATGAGCCTCGCCAGCGCGAAGAACGTGAAGATCGATCAGGACGACACCGAGGACCGCGACTACAAACGGCTCAGCCGCGCGTCAGGCGAGGAATTCGACCGCGACTTCATCGAACACATGGTCGACATGCACGAGAAGGACGTGAAGCGCTTCGAGAAGGCGGCGAAGGACGCCAAGGATCCCGAGATCCGCCAGTTCGCGAGCTCGACCCTGCAGCACCTGCAGCAGCACCTCTCTCAGGTGCAGCAACTGCAGCAGTCCGTCGTCCCGACCGGCCGCACCGACAAGGACAGCTGGCGCTCGAACACGGGCAGCAGCAGCGCCACCGACACCACCGGCACGACCGGCGGCACCGGCCTGAGCGGCCAGGGCAACGCGACCAGCACCAGCTCCTACGGCTCCGAGAGCTCGGGCATGGGCACCGGCGCCGCCACGAGCTCCACCGGCAGCACGCCGTAACCGAAACCTCAGTACACATTCGCGAGCGTTTCCGCCCCGCGGGAACGCTCTTTTTCGCGTTACGAAAGTGTCACGTATTACGTGACACTCTCCGCCCGATCTGCCCGCGCCAGTGTCACGTATTACGTGACAGTTTTCTGCGCGCTTCCCTCGAGCGGCCCGCCCCAGTGTCACGCATTACGTGACACTCACAGTCGGTCGCGCAGCGGCGCAACTGTCACGTAATACGTGACACTGGGTACGGCCCGATGCGGCGGTGACCGGACGGAGTTCCGGCGCGTTCAGCGTGTTGGGCTTTGGCGTTCAGCCTTGGGCTGCGCCTATTCGTCGAGGCCGAAGACGGCCTTCACGTAGTTCTCCACGCTGAACGGCTGCAGGTCCTCGGGCTGTTCGCCGAGGCCGAGGAAATAGATCGGGATCTTGAGCTGGCGGTAGATGCCGACCAGCGCGCCGCCGCGGCTGGTGCCGTCGAGCTTCGTCACCACGAGCCCGGTCAGGCCGAAACTCTGGTGGAACACCCGGGCCTGCTCGATCGAGTTGCTGCCGAGCGAGCCGTCAACGACGAGCCAGCGGTGCTGCGGAGCGGTCGCGTCGTTCTTCTGGAGCACGCGGCGGATCTTCGCCAGCTCCTCCATGAGATTGCTCTTGGTGTGGAGCCGGCCCGCCGTGTCCACGATGAGGAAGTCGCGTCCGCGCGCGTTTGCCGCCTGCCAGGCATCGAACGCCACCGCCGCGGCGTCCGCGCCGGTATGGCTCGCCACGATGTCGAGATCGATGCGCGTCGCCCAGGTCTTGAGCTGCTCGACGGCCGCCGCCCGGAACGTGTCGCACGCCGCGAGGGTGACGGTCTTGCCGTCCTGCTTCAGCCGCCAAGCCAGCTTCGCAGCGGTGGTGGTCTTGCCGGAGCCGTTGACCCCGATCATCGCGATGACGATGGGACGGCGGACGCCATCCGGCGCGGCCGCCGGAGCCGGGTCGAGCGTGCCCTCGCTGCCGGCGAGGACGCGGCGCAGCACGGCGGCGCCAATCTCGGCGGCGGCACGGCCCTGCAGGTCCTTTTCGCGGCCGTAGGCGGCCTTGATCTCGGTCAGGATCTCCTCCGTGGTCTCGACGCCGAAGTCCGCCGTGTAGAGCGCCTCCTCGAGTTCATCGAGTGACGCGGCGTCGATCTTGCGTCCGCCAAAGAGGCCGCGCGTCTTGGCGGCGATCGCGGAGACGGTCTTGGCGAACCCGTCCTTGAACTTGCGAAAGAAGGAAATCACGGGAGAGGGAAAGTGGGCGGCAGTGGGAGCGAGACGATAACCGGGAACCACGCGCGCGCCAGTGTCGCCTAACGCGTCCGCCCTGTCGTGGGCCCCGGCGGCGGTTGGGTCCTCAGCCGGCGTCCGCTCGGCGGGCGTCCCGGCCGATCTGATCTTTCAGGCGGTCGAGGATGCCGTTGATGAAGCGTTTGGCGTCGGCGTTCGAGAACTGCTTCGAAAGGTCGATGGCTTCGTTGATCGAGACCACCGGCGGAATGTCCTTCCGGTAGATCATCTCGAACATCGCGAGCCGGAGGATCGCGAGGTCGATCTTGGCGATGCGGTCGAACTCCCAGTTCTGGGCGAGCGTCCGGATGCGGCCGTCGATGTCCTCGATGTGCTCGATCGTGCCGTGGATCAGCTCTTCGCCGAAGGAGTAGTGGTCACGCGGATGCTCGCAGTTTTCGAAGAACACGCGGAGGTCATCCGTGAGATTCTTGGGCGCGTTGAGACTCCACGCGTAGAGGAACTGGAGCGCCGCGACGCGACCGTCGCGCCGTTGGGCGAACTGGGCTTTGCTCATCGGGGAAATTTCCTGCGCAACGCGGCCATCTCCAGCGCGGCCTGCGCGAATTCGGCGCCGCGGTTGATCCCGCCGATGCAGCGCTCGCGCGCCTGGTCCCGGGAGTTCACCACGATCACGCCATTGATCACCGGAGTCCGGGTGCTGAGGGCCACGTCCTGCAGCGCCTGGGAAACGCTCTGTCCCACCATCTCGTGATGGTTGGTGTCCCCGGCGATCAACACGCCGAGGCCGATCAGGCAGTCACACTGGCTGCGCACGGCGAGGGTCTGCACCGCCCATGGCACTTCGTGCGAACCGGGAACGCGCAGGACAGCGATGTTGCCCTCCGGCACGCCGGCGGCCCGCAGCCCGGCCTGCACGTTCGCGAGGAGCCCGTCGGTGAACTCCTCGTTGAAACGCGCCGCCGCGATGCCGAATCGGAATCCGGCACCATCGATGACACGGGCTTGTGGCGCATCCAGGCTCATGAAACGGGTTATTCGCTAGGCCAAACGGGTTGTCCGCAACTCGAATCTCCGGCAAGCGCGCCGCAGCGTCAGGCGCCAGCCGGTGGCACTTGCTCAACAATCTCCAGCCCATAGCCATCCAGACCCACGACCTTGCGAGTGCTGCTGGACATGAGGCGGATTTTGCTGAGCCCAAGGAGGGAGAGGATCTGCGCGCCCATGCCGTAATCGCGGAGGCTCATCGGCGGGGGCACCTCCCCGGGCTGGGCGTTGAGGCAGCCGAGGAGCACGTCGCCTGGGTTTGTCGGCTGCATGTACAACACCACGCCGCGGCCGGCGCGGGCGACCGCCGCGAGCGAATCGGTGAGCAGTTGGTGACCAGGCAGGCCCTTGGCGCGGAACACGTCGCTGAGGACGTTCTCGCTGTGCACGCGCACCAGCACCGGATCCGGCCCGAGCTTTCCCATGGTGAGGGCAAAGTGCAGGCGCGCATCCAGGCGGCTCTTGAACGCGGACAGCGTGAAGTCACCGAACTCGGTCGGGAACGGGCGCGTGAGCACCTGTTCGACAAGGTGATCCCGCCGGGCGCGGTACTCGATGAGGTCGGCGATCGAGATCAGCCTGAGTCCGAACTTGCGCTTGAACTCCTGCAGCTGGGGCAGCCGCTGCACGGTGCCGTCGTCGTTCACCAGTTCGCAGAGCACGCCCATCGGCGTGAGGCCCGCGAGCGTGGCCAGGTCGACGGCCGCCTCGGTGTGCCCGGCCCGCTCCAGCACGCCGCCCGGGCGCGCCCGCAGCGGAAACACGTGACCGGGCTGCACCAACTGCTCCGGCCGCGACATCGGGTCGGCCAGCAGCCGGATCGTGCGCGCGCGGTCGTAAGCGCTGATACCCGTGGAAATTCCCTCCGCGGCGTCCACGCTCACGGTGAAATCCGTGCGGTGCGACTCGCGGTTTCGCGCCACCATGGGTCCCAGCCCGAGCCGGCGCAGCTGCGGCTCGACCGTCGGCACGCAGACAATGCCGCTGCCGTAGCGGATCATCATGTTGACCGTCTCCGGCGTCGCCTTCTCGGCCGCCATGATCAGGTCGCCCTCGTTTTCGCGGTTCTCGTCGTCGGTGACGATGACAAGCCGGCCAGCGGCAATATCCGCGATGGCTGACTCAACGGAATCAAAGGTCGGCTGCTCAGTGGCGCTCATATGTTTACGGGAGGGTCTAGCTTCCTGCTGTCCCGGGAGCTGTCAACCGTGCCGCCACCCCTCCCTCTTCGGCCTCGCCGCGCCGCGCCCCGGCCGCCTCAACCCTTCAGTTCGGGATCGGCGTCGATGGGCGTCTTCTCGATCTCCTCCCGCATCTGCCGGGCGGCTTCGTCCGAAATACCGTGCGTGCACTGCAGGTTGAACCGTCGCGCCAGGTACTCCTCGAAGCGGATCCATTTTCCCTCCCACTGCACGCGGTGCGTCCACGCGCACACCTTGATGAGCCCTTCCAGTTGGTGGAGTCGCCGCGCGAGCATCCAGGCCACGGTCCCGGCCAGCGCGGCGGCGACCGCCAGCAGCGCCATATGCAGCAATTCGTAGGTGCGCGCCTGGTGCGCCGCGGTGGCCGTGAGTTGGGCGATGCCCGACAGCTCCTCGCGCTGCAGCGCGGTCAGCTTTTCGCGCACCTGCTGCATCACGCGCCAGCCCTCGTCGGACTCGATGACATTCAGCGCCGGCGCGATGCCGTGCTCGCGGCGCAGGTTGACGGTGCGCTCGATCTCGGCAAAGCGCGCATCGCACAGTCGGGTCAGTTCCTCCAGCCCCCGTCGGGCGACCAGGTCCTGGTCAAATTGCCGCGCCAGCGCCGCCAGCTCCTGGCGATAGCGCGGCCGCGCCGCCTCATAAGGCGCCAGGTACTTGTCGTCATGCGTGAGCAGAAAACCGCGCTGGGCGGTCTCCGCCTCGTTCATCGTGGCCAGCAGCCCGTTGAGCGTGACGAGCGTTTGCTGGGCATGCGCCGCGCGCCGGTCAGCCGCAGCCACTTGGTGCGTGGAGAACGCCGCCAGGACGCCTGAGGCGATGACGAGACCGAACGCCGCCAGCAGCGTGGCGAACACGGCGGGACGGGAGAGGATCAGCGCGCGGGCGGAGGTTTGCATGCAGCGGAGCACAAATGACATGGCCCCGCCCGGGAGGTTCAGCCCGGCCCCCGATCTAGCTGGGGGAAAACGAAGATGCACAAGCGGCTTGCACGGTCGTACCCCGCGGACGAACGTACGCGCCGAACCCAACCCGGCGGTTCCGAGCCCATGATGACTTTCCAGAGGAACAGCCAGCACCAGCCCTCGCCAACCGCATGAACCCACCGGATACCGCATCGATCGTCCTCGGCGGCGGTTGCTTCTGGTGCACCGAGGCTGCCTTCAAGCTCGTGCCCGGCGTGCGGGCGGTGACGCCCGGCTATGCCGGCGGCGACGAACCCGAGCCTACCTATGAGCAGGTCTGCGCGCATCAGACCGGACATGCCGAGGTGGTGAAGATCGAGTTCGATCCGCGTCAGGTCTCCCTCGAGCGCCTGCTCGAGCTCTTTTGGCGGATCCACAACCCGACGCAGGCTGATGGCCAGGGGAACGACCTCGGCCCGCAGTACCGGTCGATCATCCTTTGCGTAGACGACGATCAGATGGCCGCGGCCGAAAAGTCGCTCATCGAGGCGGCGAAGCGCGTCCAGGACCCGATCACGACCGAGATCGCGCCGCTCAAGCAATTCTGGCCCGCCGAGGAATACCATCACGACTACTTCGCCCGGCACCCCGACCAGGGCTACTGCACCTACGTGATCGCCCCGAAGCTGCGGAAGCTCGAGCACGCGCTCGTCTCCGGCCACGCGCCGTGAGCGCGCCCCGCGTTTCGATTCTCCTGCCGGCCTACCAAGCCGCGGGCACCCTGGCCCGGGCGATCGCCAGCATCCGCGAACAGACGCTGTCGGACTGGGAACTCCTCGTGGTGGACGACGGCTCCACTGACGGCACTGCAGAATTGGTCCGCGGCGCGGCGGCCACCGATGCCCGGGTGCGCCTCCTCGGCCAGCCGCACGCCGGCCTCGTGGCAGCGCTCACCCGTGGCCTGGCGGAGGCACGCGGCGAGCTCATCGCGCGGATGGACGCCGACGATGAATCTCATCCTGAACGCCTGGCGGCGCAGGTCGCGGCGCTCATGGCGGATCCCGCGCTGGGGCTCGTGGGGTGCCAGGTGGAGTTTGGCGGCGACGCCCAGGCCAGCGCCGGGTACGCCCTGCATGTTGCCTGGCTCAACGGGCTGCTGACGCCTCAGGAGATCGCACTCAACCGCTTTATCGAGGCGCCGTTCGCCCACCCCAGCGTGATGTTCCGCCGCGAAATCGCGGCCCGCCACGGCGGCTACCGCGACGGCGACTTCCCCGAAGATTACGAACTCTGGCTGCGGTGGTCGGATGCCGGGGTGCGCATGGGCAAGGTCCCGCGCCCGCTGCTACGCTGGAACGACGGGCCCACGCGGCTGTCGCGCGCCGACCCACGGTACGCGCCGGAGAAGTTCTTCGCCGTGAAGGCCGGCTGGCTCGCCCGCGAGATCAACCGACATCCGGGCCTTCCCGTATGGATCTGGGGCGCAGGGCGACACACCCGCAAACGCGCCGCCCACCTCGGAGCACACGGCATCGCGATCGCCGGGTATATCGATGTGGACGCGAAGAAGGCCGGCCATGTCGTCGGCGGCGTGCCCGTGATCTCGCCCGCTGAGCTGCCTCCACCGGGCAGCCGCCTCATTCTTGGTTACGTGAGCAACCGCGGCGCCCGGGAGTACATCCGAGAGCAGCTCACGGCGACCGGCCACGTGGAGGGCCGCGACTTTCTGATGTGTGCCTGAACGCCCCCGCTCCGGCGCGCGCGGCCGAGCAAGCCGCCCCGGGGACTGGCATTAAGCCCCGCGATGGGCAACGTCAGCCGCCGACGATGAACTCCAGCGGAGAAACCCTGCAGCACCGCGCGCTGAAGCATGCTGCGCTCGCGTGGGCGCAAACCAACGGTTTCCCCCTCTGCGCCCTCGAGGTCCGCGTGCCGCGGAGCGGCTACCGGGCGGACGTCGCCGCCTGCGGGCGGGGGCCCGATCGCCGGACCGCAGTCTTCGAATGCAAGCAGGCCCGGGCCGACCTGCTCAAGGATGCCCATGCGGAGGACGCCACGCGCCGGCGGCTCGCGGAGCTGCTCGCCCGGCGGCAGACCCTCGAGGACCTCCTCGCCACGCACTTTCCCGACCTGCGCCGCGGTGAGGCGCTCTGGCCGGAATACGACACCTGGGACTTCTCGCGCCTCGAGCACGACGCCTACCGCTCCGTGTTGAGCGAACTCACCACCGTCCAGCGCCAGGTCATGCGCGGCACGAAGTTCGCGAAGATGTTCCGCTATCGCTGCGCCGACTTCCTCTACCTCGTTGCCGAAGACGGGATCTTCGCCGACGCCGAGATTCCCGCCGGCTGGGGTCTTCTCGTCCGGCGGGGCAAGACCCTGCACCTCGCGCGCCGTCCCGCCGATCTCGCCGCGGCCGAGCCCCAGCGGCTCGCGCTGCTGGAATGCATCGCGCTGGCCGCCACCCGCGCGGTGAATCGCGCCGCAGGGGTCGCGTTTCCGCCTGGTGGCTGGACATCGGACGAATTGCCCAAAACGTGACCTGCATGCCGGAAACGACACCGCCCAATCCCGCCGAGCCCGGACTGGAAGTCCGCACCTACTTCGTGCGCAATCGCAACGCGCTCCTCGCTCGCGCGGATTTCGGCGACCTGTTTGTCGACTATTACCTGCACCTGGGCGCCCACCACATCCGGGTGGCGCCCGAGCACGACGCGATGTTCAAACGCGCTCTCGCCGTGTTTACCCTGCACAGCGCCTCGCGTCCCTGGAACGAGATGACCGCGTGGACGATGAACTTCCAGGCGCCGCTGGTGAACCTGTTCCTCACGAGCGACAACGACACCGGGGCGGTGACCGGCCGCGTGTTTGACGAAAACGTGAAGGAAGGCCCCGAGAATCTGTTTTTTGCCGACGTCGTCCGCGGCAACCAGCCGAAGCGCCGCAGCATGGTGAGCTTCGAAGGCAGCGACCCGGTGGCGGCGGTCGAAAAGTTCTACGCCCAAAGCGAGCAACGCGGGGCGCGGATCTTCCAGCTCGGCGACGAGGATTTCGCGATGGTGAGCGAACATCCGGACTGCGACCTCACATGGTTCCGGCAACTCGATGTCGAGCAGGTCCGGATCCTCGACCAGCACGAGCAACTCGTCCTGCTGGAGCGGCGCATCCAGCGGTGGCACTGCGGCTGCAACCAGCAGCGGATGATGCAGGTGCTTGCGCCGACGATGCAGCAGGACCCGGAGGGACTTTTCGGCATCGATCCCAAGCTCGAGATCCGCTGCCCGCGCTGCGGCGCCCGACACACGATCACCCGCGAGGCGATGGAAGCCTACCTCGCGCAGTCCAGGCAGAAGCCAGAGGCCGGAGGCCAGAAGCCGGAAGCCTGAAGACGGAGGCCGGGGTTGCGGGACCGCCGGAGACTGGCGGCGGTTCGGCTTCGTCGCATCTGTCCGATCGGTCTGATCTGCCTCCCAGCGTTGAGTTTTCCGGCTTCCGACCTCCGGTTTCTGGCTTCCGGCTTCCGACTTCTGGCCACTGGCCTCCGGCTTCCGGCCTCTGGCTCACGGCGCGTCAGCGCCGCGTTTCGGCGCCGCCAGCCGGCGGTCGGTCGCAGGGGACCGGCCACTCGTCAAATTACCATTGCCGATGGCTCAACCCTTGCTCCGATACCCCGATGCGCACCTCTGTTCGCACCTTCTGCGCGCTCGCCGTCATGGCCAGTGCCCTGCTCCCACTACGCGCCGCCGACGATTCCACGCGGCTCCTGCGCTTCCCCACCACCAACGGGAACCAGATCGTGTTCAGCTACGCTGGACAACTCTACACTGTCGGCGTCGACGGTGGCGTCGCCCGCCGCCTCACCGATGGCCCTGGCTATGCCGTGTTCCCCCGCTTCTCGGCTGACGGCTCGCAACTCGCATTCACCGCGCAATACGACGGCAACACGGAAGTGTACGTCATGCCCGCCGAAGGCGGCGTGCCGAAGCGCCTGACGTACACCGCGACGCTCGGCCGCGACGATCTCTCCGACCGCATGGGGCCGAACAACATCGTCATGGCGTGGAAGAACACCGCCAACGAGATCGCGTTCCGGTCGCGCATGCGCTCCACCAACGACTTTATCGGGCAGCTCTACACCGTCGGTATCGACGCCGATTTGCCTAAGCAGATCCCGGTGCCCCGGGGCGGCTTCCTCAGCTACTCGCCCGATGACACGAAGATGGCGTACAACCGCATCTTCCGCGAATTCCGCACCTGGAAGCGCTACAAGGGCGGCATGGCGGACGATGTCTGGGTCTTCGATTTCAAGACCGGCGCCGTCGAGAACATCTCCAACAACGACGCCCAGGACATCATCCCGATGTGGGCGCCCACGAACCGCATCTACTACATCTCGGAGCGCACCGGCCGCTTCAACCTGTTCGCCTACGACCTCGCCACCAAGCAGACCCGCCAGGTCACGAAGTTCACCGATTACGACATCAAGTTTCCGTCGATCGGCAAAGGCGGCATCGTCTTCGAGCAGGCCGGCTACGTCTGGTTCTTCGACCTGAAGACAGAACAGGCCCGCCGCGTCCCCATCAGCGTCAAGGAGGACTTCGCCCTCGCCCGCCCCGAAATCAAACGGGTCAACGACAGCATCTCGCGCGTCCGCCCGTCGCCCGACGGCAAGCGCGCCGTCGTCGGCGCCCGCGGTGAAGTGTTCACCGTCCCGGCCAAGCACGGCCCCGTCCGCAACCTCACCGAGACCTCCGGCGTGCACGAGCGTGACGCCGTCTGGTCGCCCGACGGCCGCTGGATCGCCTACATCTCCGACCAGACCGGCGAGAACGAAATCTGGATCCGACCGCAGGACGGCAAGGGCCCGGCCCAGCAGATCACCCGCAACGCCGACACCTACTACTATCCGGCCACCTGGTCGCCCGACAGCCGCAAGCTGATGTTCACCGACCGCATGGCCCGCCTGCGCTACGTCGACATCGAGACCAAGGAAATCACGCTCGTGGAGCAGGCGACCGAGTTTGAGATCAACGACTTCGACTGGTCGCCCGACAGCAAGTGGATCGCCTACGTGCTGCCCGAGAAGGAGGGCTTCAACGTCCGCAACGACTACGGCCGCCTCCGGCTGTATTCACTCGAGTCCAAGCAGGCCCAGGACCTCACCGACGGCTGGTTCAACGTGAGCAGCCCGAAGTTCAGCGAGGACGGCAAGTTCCTCGCCATCGCCTCCGCCCGCGACTTCGACGCGACCTACGGCAACCTCGAGTTCAACCACATCTACGTCGACATGGAGCGCGTGTACCTCTTCACGCTCGCCAAGGACACTGACTCGCCCTTCAAGCCGCGCAGCGATGAGGTCGCCCTCGGCGACGAGGACAAGGCCAAGGACGAGAAGAAGGACGCTGAGGCCAAGCCGGCCGACGCCTCCGCCAAGCCCGAGGTCGCCAAGGCCAACGGAGCGGAGAAGTCCGACGCCGCCGCCGACAAGGACGACAAGAAGTCCGACAAGAAGAAGAAACCGGTCGTCGTGAAGGTCGACTTCGAGGGTCTCTCGGACCGCCTCGTCGGCCTGCCGGTCACGCCCGCGAACTACAACGTCGTGCACGTCAGCGGCGACAAGGTCTACTACGTCCGCATGAGCGCCATGGACGCCGGCGAGCCCGGCCGCCCGCGGGGCACGTTCTGCCTGTACGACACCAAGGAGCGCAAGGAGACCGAACTCCTCTCCGGCGTTTCCGGTGTCACCTTCACCGCCGACGGCAAGAAGGTCCTGATCGCCCAGCGCCGCGAATACGCGATCGTCGATGCCCCCAGCGCGAAGGTTGAGATCAAGGAGAAGGACAAGCTGGATCTGTCGGGGCTGACCATGAACCTGGACCGCGCCGCCGAGTGGAAGCAGATCTTCGACGAGAGCTGGCGCCAGATGCGCGACTTCTTTTACGTGCCGAACATGCACGGCGTCGACTGGCCCGCCATTCACGACAAGTACGCCGCGCTCGTCCCGTACGTCCGCCATCGCAACGACCTCACCTACGTCATCGGCGAGATGATCAGCGAGCTCAGCGTCGGCCACGCCTACGTGGGCGGCGGCGACCGGCAGAACACCGCGCCGCGCATCAAGACCGGCCTTCTGGGCGCGGAATTCTCCCGCGATCCCGCGAGCGGCGCCTACCGCATCGACCACATCATCCGCGGCGAAAACTGGCAGACGCAGACCCGCTCGCCGCTCACCGAGATCGGCGTAAACGCCAAGGAGGGCGAATACGTCCTCGCGGTGAACGGTAAGCCGGTGCGCGAGATGCCCAACCTGTACGCCGCGCTGCTCGACACCGTCGGCAAGCAGGTGACGCTCCGCCTCAACGCGAAGCCGACCGACGAAGGCGCGCGCGACGTCGTGGTGGTGCCGATCGCCGACGAAGCCCCACTCTACTACTACCAGGAGGTCCAGAACCGGATCGCCTACGTGAACCAGAAGACCGGCGGCAAGGTGGGCTACATCCACATCCCGGACATGGGCCCCGAGGGTCTCAATGAGTTCGCCAAGCACTTCTACCCGCAGCTCACGAAGAAAGCCCTGATCATCGACGTGCGCGGCAATGGTGGCGGCAACGTCTCCGCCCAGGTGATCGAGCGCCTCCGCCGCCAGATCGTCGGCTGGAACGTGTACCGCGGCGCCAAGCCGTTCACCAATCCCGACGCCACGCCGATGGGCCCGATGATCGCCCTCTGCAACGAGTTCTCCGCGTCGGACGGCGACATCTTCCCGTTCCGATTCCAGAAGCTCAAGCTGGGCAAGGTCGTCGGCAAGCGCACCTGGGGCGGCGTGGTCGGCATCCGCGGCTCCCTGCCCTTCACCGACGGCGGCACGCTGATGCGGCCGGAGTTCACGTTTTACTCGGTCGATGGCAAACGCTGGGAGGTCGAAGGCCATGGCGTCGTCCCCGACATCATCGTGGACAACGATCCCACCCGGGAATTCAAGGGCGAGGACCAGCAGCTCGACCGTGCGATCGCTGAGATCATGGAAGAGCTGAAGACCAAGGAAGTCACCATCCCGCCGGTTCCGCCGGCCCCGGTGAAGAACTGAGCGCGAGCCCAACCCGCACGCGTCCCTCTCACGAGGCCCGGCCTGACCCGCCGGGCCTTTTTCGTGCCGACGTCTGATGGCTTACCCACGCAACGACGCCAACCCGAGCTCGTTGCTCGCGTTCTCGCCGTACGCAACGCGGCCCGATGCCCCGCGACCACGGGTCTTTGGTGGGTGGAGGCGAGAATCCCGACCGCATCGCCGGGTATCCCGACACCATGCCTCAAACGCGGGAACGCAGATGCCCGTGGTGGTTTGCCCTCAGCGCGGCGAGTCCTCGAGGCAGAGGCTCCACGCGAAGCGCGCCGGTCGGAAGACGCGCAGGCATGGCACCGCGGACGGAGCCTCGATCTCGACATCGCCGATGGCTCCCACTCCTTACACCTTACCCATTACACCCTACCCCGGCGCGGCCTCCGCCGCGCTCAGCCGCCGCGTTTATTCGTACCGCAGCGCCTCGATCGGATCGAGGGACGCGGCTTTCCAAGCCGGGTACAACCCGAAGACGATGCCGATGCCGCCGCAGGTCACGAGACCGATGCCGGCCCACAGCCACGGGAAGGTGATCCCGGTGTGCATGAAGAACGCCACGAGGTTGCCACCACCGACGCCGATTGCGATGCCGGCGCTGCCGCCGATCAACGACAAGGCCACCGCCTCGGCCAGGAACTGCAGGAGAATGTTCACCTTCTTGGCGCCGATACTTTTGCGTACCCCGATCTCCTTCGTGCGCTCCGTCACGCTGACGAGCATGATGTTCATGACGCCCACGCCCGAGGCGAGCAGCGCGATGCCGCTGACGATCAGCGCGCCCACCGCCACGACGTTGGCGATCTTGTTGAAGGCCTCGATGAGAGACTCGTTCGAAAACACCTCAAAGTCGTTCGGGTCTTCCGGGTGCAGCCCGCGGACGAGGCGCATCATGCCGGTCGCCTTCTCCTGCGTGGCCGGCAACTCCGCCTGGCTCGGCGCCTGCACGTTGATGCTGATCGAGCGGCGCGCCGTGCCGTACACCGCGAGGAAACGCGTGATCGGCGTCAGCACGAAATTGTCCTGGCTCTGGCCAAACGAGGAGCCCTTGGGTTTCAGCACGCCGATCACCGTGTAGTTCTGCCCGCCGATGCGGACGAGCTGCCCCAGAGCGTCGCCTTCGGGATACACGCGCTGGGCCACGTCGGCGCCGAGCACGCAGACCGGCCGCCCGTATTCCACGTCATCGAGCCCGATATTGCGGCCCACCCCGACGTCATAGTTGAACGCCGTGATGAAGTTCTCGTCGGAGCCGGCGAGGCGGACGTTCGGGTTGGTGCGGCGGTCACGCACGACCACCGTGAGGCCGCCGCGGCCGATCTGGAGATTGATCGTGGCGGAATCGGCCATCAGCTCCTTGAACCGGCGCGACGTGGCGAAATTAAGGTCCCGCCGGTTGCGGTACTTCATCCATTGCTCGTGCGAGAAGATCAGCGGCGGCCATTTGCTCACCTGAAAGCTGTTCGCGCCGAGAACATTGAGGCCGCTCTCGATCGACGACCGCATGCCGTTGATCAGCGTCATCACGCCGATGACCGAGAACACACCCACGGCAATGCCCAGGATCGTCAGGATCGAACGCAGCTTGTTCGACGTGAGCGAGGAGAATGCCAGCCGGAGGATTTCGGTAATGATCATTGCGAACGGCGCGTTGCGGGTCGGGCGGCGGCTACTCGTAACGCAGCGCCACCACCGGATCGAGTTTGCTGGCGGAGTACGCCGGCGCGAAACCGCTGAAAACGCCCGTGACCACGGACACGGTGAGGCCGACGAGCACGAGCCCGAACGAGAAGACGATGGGGAACTGCGGCCAGAACGCCCCCACGAGGGCGGACAGCCCCCAGGCGGTGCCCAGCCCCAGCACGCCGCCAAGCACACAGATGCTCACCGCCTCGATCAGGAACTGCAGGAGGATCGTCCGCCGCCGCGCACCGAGCGCCTTGCGGGTGCCGATCTCCTTCGTGCGCTCCTTCACGCTCACGTAGGTGATGTTCATGATGCCGATCGCGCCGACGAACAGCGCCAAGCCGGTCACGAACAGACCGCCGATCGCGATGTTCTTCTTCATCGGCTCGATCTGCTCACGC
This sequence comes from Opitutus sp. ER46, assembly GCF_003054705.1. NCBI lineage: Bacteria > Pseudomonadati > Verrucomicrobiota > Opitutia > Opitutales > Opitutaceae > Opitutus > Opitutus sp. ER46. Next base: position 12,448 of record NZ_QAYX01000016.1, on the reverse strand, counting down.
ACGACCTGCTGGCTGTTGATCTCAAAATCGTCCTTCTTCTCGGGGCTCAGGCGGCGCACGCGCCGCATCACGCCCCGGAGTTCGTCCCGCGCCTCGTCCATCCGCTGCAGGTCTACCTGCACCCGAATTTCCGGGTCGGCCCAGCGCACCGGGAACGAGCGCGAAAACGCCTCGAGCGGCATGATCACCTGCGAGTCCCAACTGAACATGCCGAGGAAGCTGCCCTGCCGCGCGGCCACGCCCACGACCGTGTAGCGCTGGCTGCGGATCTGAACCTGCTTGCCGATCGGCGACTCGTTCGGGAACAGCGCGTCGGCCACATCGAACCCGATCACCGCCACGTTCCGCCCGCTGCGAGCCTCGAGGTCGGTGAAAAACCGCCCCTCGTGCATGTCGGACCGCACGATCCGGCCCAGATCGGCCGTTGTGCCGGAGATCATGATGTTCACCACCCGCAGGTCGCCGCGGATCACGTTGGCGTTCCAGCTCGCCGCCGGCACCGCCAGCTTCAACGGCCCCTCCGGATGCTGCGCGATCCAGTCGTTCACCTGGTGGGCGTAGGACACATCCACCTCGCGGCGATTGCGATAGACCCACCAGTCCTGCACGTCGCGCCAGGGCCATTTGGTGACGTACAGCACGTCGTCGCCGAAACCCGCGAGGCTGCGCTCGACACCGGCGTCGATGCCGAGGATGGCCGTGCCCATCAGGGTCACCGCCACGATGCCGATCACCACGCCCAACGCCGTCAGCGCCGAGCGCATCTTGCTCGCCCGGATCTGCGCCGCCGCAATCCGGATGGATTCGGAGAGTTCGTAGAGGAGACGGGACATGGGGAGAGGAGCGGCGGGAGCGCGGTCCGGCCGACGGCCGGGGACGCACGGGAGCGCCAGGTTAGTCGAGGTTGGCGTCGCTTTCGATCAGACCGTCGCGGAGCCGCACGATGCGGCGCGCATGGCGGGCAATGTCTTCCTCGTGGGTCACGACGATGATCGTATTGCCCTGCTCATAGAGTTGTTCGAACAGCTCCATGATTTCCTCGCCGGTCTTGGAGTCCAGGTTGCCCGTGGGCTCGTCGGCCAGGATGATCGACGGCGAATTCACCAGCGCACGGGCGATGGCGACACGCTGGCGCTGGCCGCCGGAGAGCTCGTTCGGCTTGTGCAGCATGCGCTCGCCGAGGCCGACGTTTTCGAGCGCCTGGCGCGCACGCTCAAGCCGCTCGTGCTTGTGCATGCCGGCGTAGATCAGCGGCAGCTCGACATTGTGCAGCGCGTTCGAGCGCGGCAGGAGGTTGAAGGTCTGGAAGACGAACCCGATCTCCTTGTTCCGGATCTCGGCGAGTTCGTTGTCCGTCATGGTGGCGACGTTCTTGCCGTTGAACTCGTAGTGCCCGGCGGTGGGAGTATCGAGGCAGCCGAGCATGTTCATGAGCGTCGACTTGCCGCTGCCGGAGGGCCCCATGATCGCGAGGTACTCATTGCGGTGAATCCGGAGCGCCACGCCGCGCAGCGCGTGGATCGTCTCCGCGCCCATCTTGTAGAGCTTGGTCACGCCATCGATCTCGATCACCAGCGGACCGGGCTGGCGGACCACCCGGGACACGGCGGAGGAAGGCGCAGGAGGAGGAATCATGAGGATTGGGAGGATGGCAGGCAGGACGCACGGTGGGCGGCGGCGGACCGGACAACCGGAGGCCAGCCGCCGCGCGGGGCGGAATGCCGCGGCTTATTTCTTGGGAGCGGCCTTCTTGGCGGGTTCGATCTGCACCTTCATGCCGTCCTTCAGCGTGCGGGTGATGACGCCGAAGCTGCCGCTCACCACCTCATCGCCTTCCTTGAGGCCGGACGTGACCTCGATATGCGTCGTGTCCTGCAGGCCGGTCTCGACGTTCACCATCTTGACGATGTCGCCCCGGCGGACAAAGGCCACGCGCTGCAGATTCTCGCGATCGGCACGGTCGTCGCGGTTCTGCTGCTTCACGTTCACCGCGGTGGCCGCGCCCTCGCCCTTGGCGTCGCCGGTCTTCTTCTGGCGATCGGCCGCGACCTCCTCGATCGTCTTCGCGCCCTGCTTCGAGCGGACGGTGATGCTCTGGATCGGCACGGCGACTACGTTCTCGACGGTCTTCGTCTCGATGTCGGCGTTCGCGCTCATGCTGGGCCGCAGCGGCACGTCCTTGTCGAGGATGCGGATCTTGACGAGAAAGTTGGTGACTTCGTCCTGCGTGTTCTGGCCGGTCACCTTGGCCGCGGCGCCGATCTCCTTCACCTCGCCGGTGAATTTACGGTTCGGGAAGGCGTCGATCGTGATGCGCGCCTTGTCGCCCACCTTCACGTTGACGATGTCATTCTCGTTCACGTTCACGCGGACCTCCATGCTGTCGAGGTCGGCCACGCGCATGATCTCGGTGCCACCGTACGAACCGGTGCCGGCGACACGTTCACCGACTTCGGTGGCGAGCGAGCTCACCTTCCCGTCGATCGGCGAATAGATGACCGTCTTCGTCAGCTGGTCGCGCGCCTGGTTGAGCGAACCCTCGGTGCGGCGAATGGTCGCCAGCGAGCTGTCGTGGTTCGCCTGCGCCACGTCGACCGTCGTCTTGGCGGCGGTGTAGTCGGACTCGGAGACGAGCTTCTTGGCAAAAAGGTCGGCGGTGCGCGTCAGGTCCTCCTGCGCCTTCAGCAACTGGGCCTTCGACTGCACGGCGCCGGCGCGGGCCGCCACGAGATTGGCTTCCTGCTGCTCGACCTGCGCGGCGTAGAGGTCGGGTTTGATGGCGACCAGCAGGTCGCCCTTCTTCACCACGGCGCCCTCGCGGAAGCCGAGTTTCACGATTTCGCCGGAAACCTCGGGCGCGATCTTCACCTCGACCTCCGGCTGCACCTTGCCGGTCGCCGAGACGGTCTGGGTGATCGTCTTCACGATCGCCTTCTCCGTCGTGACCATGACGATGGCGCCGCGGCGCTTCTTGGCCACCACGCCAAGGCCGATCGCGACCGCCAGGAGCACCACGCCTCCGATGACGATCCACTTTACGAGCGACTTCTTGCGCTTGGGCGCGGGGACGTTGCCGATGGGCTTCGGCGTGCCGGCAGGGGAATTCATGGGCTTGGACGACGGGTTCAAGGTGGTCATCGAAAAAAAGCGGCTGAGGTTAAGCAAGCACCCGGTTCCCTCCCGGGCCAAAAAGACACGGCCGAGCCTCGCAGGGCCCGGCCGTGATGCACAACGGATCTTCTACAAACGGGCAGACCAGACCACTCGCCGGCGACAAACGAAACCGAAATGCGGCCAGCTGTCGCGAAATCGCGACGAATCGCGACGACGACAGGGTCGCATGGGTACGGCTGGCGGCGGCAAGCATGCATCGAGAACACTCCCGGCCGGAAAAAGTTACACCTCGCTTTTGACGAGCGGAAGAAAGCGGGGGTTAAGCGGGCCGCGGATTCCCGCCGACGCTGCGATACTCCGCCCCCGACGCCCTTCGCGCCCGCCGACACGTGCCGGCCCCACCGCCGCGGCCGCACAGCCAAGCCGCTCGGCTTTAGCCAATTGCACCTCATCCGCCCAGGACCTCCGCCGACTTTCCCCGCTCCGGCTGCTTCGCCTGCGCCAGCAACACCGGTGCGCCCGAGGTCACGAGCGTGAGCGTACGAAACCGTTGGACCCGGTCGCCGCCGACCGCGCGCGCCAACGCCAGCGGGTCAGCCAGCAACCGCGGCGAGAATCGCCGCGCCGTCTTCCCGTCCGCCGGATCGTAAACCTGCAGCTCGCCAGCCACTTCATACGCCAGCACGGTGTGACCGCCGCTGCCCGCCCCGGCGTCCTCGTAGAAAGAGAGCAGCAGCGCGGCCGCCACGGCCACCCGCTCGCGCCGCAGGCGGCGCCACTCGCTCACGCACGCGACAAAGCATCCGTTGGGCAACTGCTCCAGCGGCGTGGCCCGCGCCGGCGCCGGTCCCTGGGGCAGCACCTCCCACCGCGTGAAGCCACGCTCGATCGCCTGCAGCAACGGGCGCAGGTCAGCGCGCTCCTGGTCCAGCCGGTCCACGTACAGCGAGAGGCTCTGCGTGCCCTCGGTCGGCGTGTAGAACCAGAGCAGGCCCTCAAACTCGAACACCAGCGCGTGCAAGATTCGTGGATACCGGCCCGTCCGCCGCTGGTTCTCGATCCGCAGCACCTCCGCCCAGGCCTCGTCGCCCAGTCCGGCGCGCGCCGTCCACACGTGGTCAAGTGACCGCTCCAGCGCCGCGGGGGCCGACGCCGGGACCAGCAGCAGGCAAACCGCCAGCAGTACGAGTCGGGGTTTCATCACCCCTCAATACTCCGCCGCCCGGCCTGCCGTTTCGAAAATGCGACGACCCGCCACCAGGCGGCGACGGACCGCGCCGCGAACGCGACGAAGCGAACGGCCTACAGGGCCTGGTGCAGCAGGCTCGCGAGCCGTTCGTGAAACCCCCGGCTGAGCCGCAGCCGCGTGCCGTCCTGCAGAATCACCACGTAGTCTCCGGCGAACGACGGGCTCAACTTCCGGATCCGCTCGATGTTCACGATCGTGGAGCGGTGGATGCGGACGAAGTGCTTGGGATTCAGCCGCGCCTCCAGCCGCGCCATCGTCTCACGCATCATGTGCGCGTGCCCACCGACATGAAACTTCACGTAGTCGCCCTCGGCCTCGATCCAGTCCACCTCGTCCGGCTTCAGCAGCACGATCTCGCCTGAAGTTTTCACGAGGATTCGCTCGGGCGCCTCCGTGCCGCCGGGCTTCCCCTCGCGCACGTGCTGCAGCAACTGCCGCAACTCGGCGAGGCCCTCGCTCCAGTCGTCCTGCCGCCGCCGGCGCACCGCCTCCTTCGCGCGCTCGAGGGCGCGCGCAAACCGCTCGTCGTCGTAGGGCTTCAGCAGATAGTCGACGGCCTGCACGTCGAACGCCTGCAGGGCGTACTCGTCGTAAGCGGTGATGAACACCACGACCGGCAATCCTTCCGGCGCGAGCCGTCGCAGCATGTCGAAGCCGTTGCCGGCCGGCATCTGCACGTCGACGAAGGCGAGCTCCGGCTGCACCCGCTGCAGCAGTTCCAGGCCGGCCACGCCGTCCGCCGCCTCGCCCACGATCTCCACCCCCGCGTCGCGCTCCAGCAGCAGGTGCACGCCACGGCGGGCCATGGGTTCGTCGTCAATGATCACCGCGCGCACCGGTCGGGTCGCGTCGGGGGCTGGGTTCGGGGCTGGGTTCATCGGGCGCAGGGCAGGTCGATTTCCACGGTTACGCCGCGGCCGGCGAGACTCCGCAGGGCGAGCCGGCCGGCGTCACCGTAGATCCGGGCCAGCCGCTCCCGCGTGTTGGAAAGTCCGATACCCTCCTTCGGCCGCGCACCGTCCTCCGCCAGCCCGGGACCGTCGTCCGCCACCTCGAGGTGCAGCGTCTCCCCGCGCACTTCGCCGCGGATCTCCACGCGGCCCGGCCCGGACTTCGGTCCGATGCCGTGCAGGATCGCATTCTCCACGATGGGCTGCAGCAGCAGGTTCGGCACGCGCACCTCCAGCGCCGGCGCCGCCACGTTCACGTGCACCGTCAGCCGGTCGGAAAACCGCGCCTTCTGGATCTCGAGGTAACCGAGCAGGAACTCCAGCTCCTGCCGGAGCGGCACCTCGGGCGTGCGCGCCGCATCGAGCGTCGCCCGCAGCAGCGAGCTCAGCCGCGCGATCAGGTTGGTCGCCTCCGCACTCCGGCCGTCGCGCACCAGTACGGAGATCGTGTTCAGCGTATTGAAGAGAAAGTGCGGGTGGAGCTGTTCGCGCAGCGTCTTCAGCTCGGTCTCCATCAACCGCGTCTCCAGCCGCGCCGCCTTCAGCTCCTCCGTCTTGTAGCGTTGGTAGATCTCCATCCCGTATCCGAAGCCCAGGACGAGCCAGTAGTAGCCGATGTCGATCATGTTCCGGCCGTAGAAGTCCGGTACCAGCCGCCCCCAGAAATGATCGAAGCCGCGAAAGAACACGGCGTAGCCGACGTGCCGGCCGACGTAGAACACGGCCATCACGACCACGCTCATCATCAGGTGAAAACTCACGCCGCCCACCCAGCGGCCGCGCGTCAGCGGCAACCCTGTCCGCAGCCGCAGGATCAGCGGCGCCATCGCCGCCCACATCACCGCGCGGCCAAACTGCGGGATCGCCAGGTCCACGAAATCGTTGTCCACCTGCCCGCCCATCCCGGCCCGGAAATTGAAATACACCTCCAGCGAGAGCACGAGGCCCAGGAAGGACCATCCGGCCGCATAAACGGCATATCTCGCCCAACGGTTGTGCATGGAAGCTCGCGGTTTTCGCCCACCGCTCCGGCAACACAAGCGGAAAGCACCGGCGCTGCGACGAGCCGCCGGCCCGGTGCGATGAATGCCGCCTGCCTCGCGCCGGACGCCTCCGCCTACAACTCGCCCAGCAGGCCGCGGAATCGCGCCTCGAGCGCGATGATATCCGGCACCAGCAGCGATGCGCCCCGCACCTCCACGAGCCCGTCATCCCGCAGTTTCGCAAAGGTCCGCGACAAGGTCTCGCTGCTCGTGCCCAGCTCCGCCGCCAGCACCCGCTTCGTCGAGCCCAGCTCGATCGTCGCCGCGCCGCGCTGCTGCCGGCCGCAGCGCTTCAGCATCCAGTTCACCAGCCGCGTCTCGACGTCCTTCAGCGTGAGGTCATCCACCAGGCCCACAAGCACGCGCAGGTGCTGGCTCAGCGAACCCAGCATGCGCAGGCTCAGGTCCGGCCGGCGCGCCAGCAGCTCCAGGAATGGCGCCTTCGGCACCACGATCACGGCCGACGACTCCACCGCCCGCGCGTTCGCCGGGTAACCATGCTCGGTCGCGAGCGCGGCCTCCGCGAGCGACTCGCCCGGGCGGAACACATGGATCACCTGCTCCTTCCCCGCGGGGCTCACCCGGTGGACGTTGATCGCCCCCTTCTGCACCACGTAGAACCCCTCCGCCGGGTCGGTCTCGCGAAACAGGTAATGGTCCTTCGCGACATTGCGCAGCAGCGCAAAGCTGGCGACCGCCTCGACGTCGGCGGCGGGCAGACCTTGGAACAACTGACACGAGCGCAGCGTCGCCGCTAGCGCCGTGGTGCGGAGGCGGGAAACATCAGTGGGCACAATGGGAACAGCGGCCGGCCATTGCCGGCGCCGCCCGACACATCAGGCTGGCTTTCGCTCGGGTGCAAGCACGAGGAGCATCGTCAGGGCCGTCTTTGCCAGCACCGCGTGCGGCACATTCGGCGGCAGATGCAGCAAATCGCCCGCCTTCATCATCCGCGGCGTGCCCGCCACCGAGAACTCGCACTCCCCGCTCAGGATCTGGATCAGCGCGCGCGAGGTGCTCGTGTGCTCGGTCAACGCCTGCTCCGGCGCAAACGTGAACACCACCGAGCGCAGCTCGGGCGTGGCCAGCAGCGTGCGGCTGACGATGCCGTGGCCCACCACGGGCGCGGCTTCGGCCAGCGCCAGCGAGCCAGGTTCCTGATTCGAGAGCAGGGCGGACGTTTTCATGGGAAAGGGACCTGGCTCAGCGCGCGTCAGGCGCCGCCGGCCGGGTGAACTGGGTCTGCCACCCGCCGTCGCTGCGATGCTCCGGCCGGGCGGTGAAGCCTTCGGACTGGAGGCGCTCGATCAGCGGCGAAGGCAGGAAGGGGCTGATGAGCACGAAGGACTCGCCCGGCGCCACGGCGCGCACGGTCGCCATGATGCTGGCCAGCGGCTCCTCGCCCTGCGCGATCAGCGGGCGGACGTCGAGCGTGCGGACCTTGCGAGGGGTGGAGGACATGGATCAGGGCGCGTGGCCGTGGGCGTGAGCCGCCGTCGGATTCGACAGGGCATAGAGCTGCTCGGTCAGGTGCATGAAGGCAACATAGGCGGCGACGTACTCGCGCCCCGCCTGCACGCTGCTGTCGGCCCGGGCGCGCGCGGCCTGGGCGGCGGCGAAGCGCTCGTCGACCACGGCCTTGATGCGCGCGACGAGGTCATGGTGCAGGTGCGCCGCACTTCCCGCCGCCAGCGCCGCATCCGCGGCGGCGATACCGGGCTCCGCCGTCTCGTCCTTCAGCCCGGTGAACGGCTCGCCTTCGCCTTCGCGATGCAGGCGCACGAGCGTCTCGAAGAAATAGGTGTCGGCGAGTTCAGCCACCGCCGCCGATTGTCCGCGCACCGCGCTCGCCTTGCGAAACGCCTCCCGCACCGCCGGCTCCGCCGCGGGTTTCACCCACTTAAGCACCGGGGTGACGTCACCCTTCGCGAGCGCCGCGCGGGCTTCGACCACCACCGGGCCGGACAACGTATCGCAATGCGCCCGAGCCAGCGGAGCCATCACGAGCGGGAAAAGCAGGAAGAACGTGAACGCGCGTCGAGGGAGGAATCGTTTCATGATGCCATCGGTGATTGAAAAACCGCGCCCGCCGCCATCTGGCCGCGGGCACGCGCACACCATGTCACGCCGCCGCGCTCCGCGCCTTGATACGCGTCAACGGGTCTGGTGGTCCGCGTCATGGCGTCGGCCACCACAGCCCGAGCACGACCACATATACGCCGCCGAGCACGGCCTCCGCGATGCCGAGCGTGGTCGCGCGCAGTCGCGGTCGCGGGAAAACCAGCAGCCCGCCCGAGCGCAGCGCGAGCCCCGCCGCCAGGATCGCCGCCGCGAACGGCGCATGTCCGCGGCGCGTGAGTTCGGCCACGAGGAGCGCGGCGCCGAGCGCCAGCCACGCCGGGCCCCGCGCCGGCTCCGCCTGCGCCTTTCGCGCCCGCAGCACCACGCGGATCGTCAGTACCGTCGGCACCGCGCGCGCCAGCATGACCACGCCGAGCGTCACCGCCGGTCCCGCCGGCCAGCCGGCGAACGCCGCGAACGCCGCCGGCAGCCACGCGAACGCAAACGACCCGGCCAGCTCCGCCTCCGCTTCGCGACCGGACTTCTGCAAGTCAAACCCCAGGAACGCCGCCCCCGCCAGCATCGAGGGCAACAGCCACATCCAGGCTCGCATTGACGTGGCCAGGGCCACTGCGCCCGTTGCGCCCAACGCCGCCACCGCCGCGCAGACTGCCGCCGCCTGCCCCGCGCGCCGCCGCACGGCGGGTCGCGTTTCCGTCCACGCCGTGCGCACGGGCCGCCGTGCAAAGAAGGCTCCGACCGTCGCGACCGCCAGCGCGCCCCCGGCCCAGGACGGCGCGGCCAGCAAGGCGAGCGCCAGTGGCTCCAGCGCCAGCGACCAACTGCCGTGCTCCCGCGGCCACACCAGCTCGCGCCAGCCGGGTGGCGGCGGCACGCGATTCGTGACCTCGGACGGGTTGGGACTCATGCGCCTCACTGTAGCATCGGGCGCGGCCCAGCGGCCTTGACTGATATCAAGCGGCTCGCCCACCGCCGATCGCAGCAGCTCGTCGTCAACCCATTGAGCTGCGCGCCAGGTGATTGCGCACCGGGCCTGCGTTGCGCCACGTCCTGGGAGATTCTCCCACTGAACTCTTCCCGTGGCACCGGGTCTTTCGGCCGATGGCGCAGCCCGTCCAGTATGAGAACGCCCGCCAGGGTCTGCACGCCGTCTGGACCCAGCTCAAGGCGCTCTTCGCCGAGCACCACTTTCTCACCCTCGTCTGCGCCTTCTTTGTGGTGATGATGGTGCTGTCGTTCTACCGGCTACTCCGCAGCATCAACCCCGCCCTCGTCGGCCTCGTGCTGTTCATGGTGTTTCTCCTGCTCGTCCTCCATTGGACGCAGACGCGCACCGAACCGAAATTTCTCACGCCGTTCATCGACCTGCTCGCTCCGCACCTCACCATGCCCGTCCGCTGACGCGCGTCTCCGTTTTCGCCCGCGGTGACGACCACCCGATCCGACGGATCCGACTGATCTGACCGATCAGACTGCGCGCCCGGCCACGGGAATGTTCCGAATGCACCACCGGTTTTCCCGCCGGAGAATTCTACATTCTCCATTCATAATTCTGCATTAGCGCAGCGTAAGCATTCTGCATTCGCCTTTCACTTTCCCAGCTTCCGCAGGCCGCGGTTGATCTTCTCCAAGTCGCAGAGTTCCGCCTGGTAATCCGGGCCCAGCCATTCGATCCACTCGCGGCCGAGATCGGTGTGCGGCTCCTTGATGCAGGCCAGCATGTCGTGAAACGCCTCCAGCCCGCCGCAATCCTCCGGCGGTCCAGCCCGCTCACCGCCGGTGCACAGTGGGTAGTGCACGCCCTTCTCCACCGGGTCCGTCTTCTCGACTTTGACCTCCACCTGCCAGCCCTCGCCGAAGTGGTAGCCGTACGAAAACCGCTCCCGGTGCTCCAAATCGAGATCCGCCAGCGTCACGTCGCGATCATCCTCGATCGTCAGATCGTCGCGCTTCAGCGGGTTGCCGAAACGCAGGTCGTCCAGGTTGAAGGCATGGGTCTGGTAGTCGAACCAGTCGAAGAGCACCTGGATGCTGTCGTGGAGGCGGGACAGCCACATCGATTCGCGCACCTGAAGCCGCCGCCAGATCTTCGGATGGCAGCCCACGACCGTGAGCCGAAACGTGAAGACCCGCTCGGCCGGCTTCTTGACCCGGGCGCCCTTGCCTTCGTGCAGCGAAATCATGAACGGCCACGAAAACGCAGCGCCCTCCGCTCGGCAAGCGTGGGGATGCCGTGCCGGTAATTCGCCCATCCCTTCGGACTTCCGTTTCGCCACCGGACATTCGGCCGCTGACTCGATAGCGGGCGGGCCCGCCCGCGCCTAGGTTGCGCTCGCGCCGCCACGATGGCGCTTCCCGCCACACCATGCCCACCGCCGAAATCTCCCGTCCCGAGTCGACCACCGCGTTCGCCCACTTCGACCGCCAATTCATCGCCGGCCACTGGCGCCATGGCCGCAGCACCCATCCGAACCGCGATCGCAACCCGTTCACCGGCGAAACGCTGGTGGAGATTCCGCAGGCCAACGCGGCCAATCTCGAGGAGGCCTACCGCCGCGCGGCCGTCGCCCAGCAGGACTGGGCCGCGCAAACGCCCGGCGCCCGCGCCGAGGTCATGCGCCGCGCCGGCCTCGTGATGGAGGCCCATCGCGACGAGATCATCACCTGGCTGATCCGCGAGGCCGGCAGCACACGCATCAAGGCCTCCCTCGAGTGGCAGTCCGTACGGAGCGTGCTGCGCGAAGCCGAAACCCTCCCCTACCTCGTCGAGGGCCGGCTCATCCCGGCCGACGTCCCGGGCAAGGAATGCCAGGTTTATCGCAGCCCGGTCGGCGTCGTCGGCATCATCAGCCCGTGGAACTGGCCGCTGCAGCTCACCGCGCGCTCGCTCTTTCCCGCGCTCGCCGTCGGCAACGCGGCCGTGGTCAAACCGGCCAGCGATACGCCCATCACCGGCGGGCTGTTGTTCGCGAAGATCCTGGAGGCCGCCGGGCTGCCCGAGGGCCTGCTCAGCGTCGTCATCGGCGCCGGCTCGGAAATCGGCGACGCGTTCGTGACCCACGACGTCCCGCGCGTGATTTCGTTCACCGGCTCCACGCCAGTCGGCCGCCACATCGGCCGCCTCGCGCTCGAGGCGCAGATCATCAAGCGGCTCGAGCTCGAGCTGGGCGGCAACAGCCCGTTCGTGATCCTCGCCGACGCCGACCTCCCGCGCGCCGTCGAAGCCGCCATCTTCGGAAAGTTCCTGCATCAGGGTCAGATTTGCATGATCACGAACCGCTTCATCGTCGATGACGCCGTGTATGACGATTTTGTGGACGCCTTTGTCGAGCGCGTGCGCCAGCTCAAGGTCGGCGACCCCGACGATCCGACCACGATGATCGGCCCGCTCATCAACCAGTCGCAGTTCGACGGGCTTTGGCGCCGCATCCTCCAGGCCCGCCGCGACGGCGTGCGCCAGGTTTTCGGCGGCGAGCCGCAGGGGCTCGTGCTGCCGCCGCACGTGTTCGTCGGCGTGAACAACGAGTACCAACTCGCCAGCGAGGAGCTCTTCGGTCCCGTCGCGCCGATCATCCGCGCCCGCGGCGACGACGACGCGCTGCGCCTCGCCAACGGCACCCGCTACGGTCTCTCGAGCGCCGTCTTCACGCGCGATCTCGAACGCGGCCTCCGCTTCGCCCGCGGCGTCCAGGCCGGCATGACGCACATCAACGACCAGCCCGTGAACGACCTTCCGTTCAACCCGTTCGGCGGCGAGAAGAACTCCGGCATCGGCCGCTTCAACGGCCGTTGGGCCGTCGACGCCTTTACCAGCGAACACTGGATAACGATCCAGCACGAACCGCGCGCCTACCCCGCCGACGCCCGCCAGATCTCCGGCCCCTGGTCCGGCGGCTGAGAAAGGGGGGCCCTCCATCTTTCTCTTACTCTTCCTCTTTCTCTTTCTCTCGAGGGATTGAGGGATTGAGGGATTGAGGGATTGAGGGATTGAGGGATTGAGGGATTGAGGG
>NZ_QAYX01000015.1 GCF_003054705.1 Opitutus sp. ER46 | reverse complement strand
TTAATTTTCATCCTCGCTCCTCGGTTTTCGAGAACCACATCCCTTCACGAAGGAGCGCGAAAACGGGGGGCGGTCGGTGGCGCGAGACGTGTGCGTGAGCGACGGCGACGACCGCGGGTTTCCGCGGCTGGGTTCGCGAGCGTTCGCGGTGAACTATGGTTTGGAAACCCCGGCCGCCCGGGTGAGGTCGCGGCGCCAGCGGAGCAGTTCGGCCTCGGTGGTGCGGTCGGACACGGTGTCGAGCCATTCATCGACGCGCGCGAGGGCGTCGGCGTACTTTCGTTCGCGGGCGAGCGTGGCGATCGTTGCCATGCGCTCCTCGTCGGTCCAGGCGGCGCGGATACGTTCGGCGTAGGCGGCGGTCTGGGCGTTGAGCCGGTCGGCCTGCGCGAGCACGCCGTCGAGGAGCCGGCGGGCGGCGGGCTTTTCGCCGCGGCGCCAGGAGAGCTGGGCGAGGCCGAGTGGGATGAGGAGGTTGCCAGGAAAACGGCGTGCGCCGTCGGTGAGCGCCGCGTGGTCGGCGGGGAGTAACGGTTCGGCCAGGCCCATGAGACCGGCGAGGTTGGCGTAGGCCTTCTCGTAGCCGGCGTTGAGCTTGATCGCCTGCTCGTAGTAGTCGGCGGCCTGGCGCGCGGTGTCGCTGGTGACCGTGGCGATGCCGGCGCTGGCGCCCTGCAGCGCGCATCCCGCTTCAAAGTACGTCTCGAAGTCCGTGCTACCGGCGCGGGCGGCGCGCTCGAACTCCGCCGCCGCCTCGGCGGGCTGGCGCGCCGCGCGGTAGGTGAGGGCGAGGAGCGTGTGGCCGCGGGCGGGAGCCAGGCCGCGGGCGATGATCGCGCGGGCGCGGGCGGAGGCGGGGACGAGGCGGGCGCCGACGAGCGCGAGGCGGCCGAGGGCGTCGTCGACGTCGTCAGGCGTCGCGGGGACCGGGCGCACGGGGACGGTGGGGGCGAGGGGCTGGCGGTACGTGCGGTAGCCGCCCTGGCCTTGCAGGTAGCGCTGGAGAAGGCGGTCCATCGCCTCGTAGCTGTGGCCGAACGCCTGGGTGAAGGCGGCGTCGGGATCGGTGCCGCGTTCGAGCAGGGCGACGTAGTGGGTGGCGGCGTCGTGCGGGGACTTGTTTTCGCCGAACATCAGGAAGTGCACGAACGCCCACGACTGCGCGTAGAAGACATCGGTCGCGGTGGCGTCGCGGCCGAAGAGATCGGCGCGGCTGGTGAACAGGAGCTGCTTCAGCGGCAGCACGTGGTAGCGGTGCAGCAGTTGGACGCGTCCCCGGAGTTCGCGGCCCCAGCGGACGTCGCTGCCGACGAGTTCGAAGGTGGAGAACACCTCGGCCATGCCCTCGTCGAGCCACGGCGGGAGGGTGCGCTCGGCGCTGTGCATGAACCAATGGACGCCCTCGTGGTAGAGGGTGCGGGTGGTTTCGGCGGTGGCGTCGCCGGGGGCGCCGAGGATGGCCCAGGCCTCGTTGCGGACGAAGAATCCGCCGACGAGCTGGGGTCGGCCCTGGGCGTCGAGCGGGCGGAAGCGGTCGAAGTCGGCGTGGCTGCGGAACACCACGAGCGTCAGCGGCAGCAGCGGCGCGGTGGGGTTGCCGAAGTAGCCGCGGAGTGCGGCGATGTATTGGGAGAACTCCTTCGCGCGGGCGGTGGCGGCGGTGGAGTCGAGGTCGGTGATGAGCGTGAACTCCGGCGTGGAGCAACGCAGCCAGCGCAATGGCGATGGCGACGGTGCGGGCGCCGACGAGGACGCGGTCTCCGCGAAGGCGGTGACGTTGGCCGACAGCACAGCGGCGAGGAGGAGCAGCAGGCAGGGAAACGTTGCGGTGGACCGGCGCATCGCGCGGGCATCCCAGTGTCACGGGCGGAGTGAGACAAGCCCGGCGGCGGCGCGGCCGCCGCCGGGCAGTGAGAGTGAAAGTGAGAGTGTCCGGGCGCCCGGGGTCCGCCTGGAGTGAGAGTGAAAGTGTCCGGGCGGCAGGGGCCGCCCGGAGTGAGAGTGAAAGTGAGAGTGAGGGTGGGGCGAACCACGGAGGCGGGCGATGGGTGAACCGCGAAAGATGCGAAGGGGCGCGAAAACGGGGGGCGGTCGGTTGCGCGAGACGAGTGCGTGAGCGGCGGCGAACACCGCGGGTTTTCGCGGCTGGGTTCGCGTGTTTTCGCGGTGAGCTCTGGTTTGGGAATCGCGGCAGTCGCGGTCCGTTCGTGGTTAGGCCATTTCGCAGTGTGCGATTGAACGCAGATGAAGAGAGGTGAACCGCGAAAGATGCGAAGGGGCGCGAAAACGGGGGGTGGTTGCGCGAGACGAGTGCGTCAGCGGCGGCTGGACGTGCGGCGCGGGGCGGGGTGGGGTGGGGAGGAAAAGGCTCCGCCGAGGGGAGACTCGGCGGAGGGCAGTCGAAGAGCAGGCAGCGGCAAGGTAGGTCGCGTGGGGTGGCGCTGCCATCGGGGGCAGGCAGGAACGGCGGTTGGGCGGAACGGAGGAGGGACCGGCGGGGCGCGGCCGGGGGAAGAAGGCGAGGGAAGACGTGAGCGCAGTCGGCGTGCGCGGAGAGTCAGCGCCGAGGCGCGAGGTCAGGATTCAGCGCGACGGACATACGCGCAAAAGCCTTAACGTTAGATATTTGAGCGAAGCGGACGGCGGACTGCGGCAGTCGCAAAACCCCTTCTTGGCAGACGTTCAGTCCGCCAAGAACGGAAGCCTTGACAGGTCTGGAGCCGCTCGCGACATTCCGCGCTCCTTACTTTACGGCGGCCATAGCTCAGTTGGTTAGAGCACAAGATTGTGGATCTTGGGGTCGCGGGTTCAAATCCCGTTGGCCGCCCCAATTTTCCGCTGCGGCGGAGAATCTTCCGCCGGCCCGGCGAACCGAGGATGGATTGAACCACAGAGTCACTGAGGACTCGGAAGAGCGGGGGATCCCGCGCTATGCCGACGCACGCCTGCCCAGAAGGGCTGTTCTGTCAGAGGAGCGGTCTTGCCGCTCTCCAGTTCAGTATCTCGACGCACGGCCTGGGCCAGGATCTCTTCGGGTTCCGCTGCATCAGGCGGTGGTGGGAGGCTTCCGAGAATCCGGTCGGCAAGCTGCAACCGATCCTTTTCCGAAAGCCGGAGGGCGGCGGCTTCGATCTCCTGCAGCGTGCTCATGGCCGAACCGCATAGCATTTCGGGCCTCGATCAAGGCGGCGGCGGGATGAGCTCTGGCGAACCCGGAAAGGCGAGAGATACGATGAGAATACCGACGGTGAACAGGAGCTCGCGGAGGCCGCAGAGAACTCGAGCGGGAGATCAATGCTCCTCCGGATCGATCTCTGTGCGCTCAGCGGTCTCCTGTTGAACGGCCTTGGGGGTTGTTGAACCGAGATTCGAACTCCTCACAGGAGACAAGGGTGGAACCAGAGCGCGATCGAACTCCCAACCACGCGCGGTTCCCTCCCTTTCCTCATGTGCCTATTCGGGCCGGTCGGTCGCGAGCAGGGTCTGGATGGCCTCGGCTGACAGGACCTCGCTCCAGATCGTGAGGTGGCGGATGTCACCGGAGAACGTCCGTTCTTTGTCCCAAGGATCGATGGGGGCGAGGCGGACGACGGCTTCATCGTCGGGGAGCGCCACCTCGAGCGAGCTGATCTGGCGCCCCTCCGAGAACAGCCGGAGGACGGTGCCATCGTATGTCGCCGTCAGCATCTGCCAGCGGCCGATGGTCAGGGGAGTGGTGCTCTCAACATCGGTCGGATTCCGCAACCAGAGGTGGATGCCGTTGGCGAAGGTCGCGAAATAGCGGCCCGTGCCGTCAACCTTGTTATCCGCACGGCCAAAGCCCGCGATCAGCGTCCGGTTTGGCGGTGGCGTGGTCGCCTTCACGAACACGTTCATCGTCCAGGCCTGGCCCTTCTGGCTCGGAAGCCTGGCAACTGGAATGTCGCGGGGCGCAGTCGCATCGCGCTGCCGAAACACGGGCTGGGCGGGCGTGACCGCGAGCGTCGCTCGCGGGAGGGCGTTGCCCTGGGGAGAGGTGTCGCGGATGGCGCCCACGGTGACCCGGGCCGAGGCGGTGAGAGGGGCGGACAAGGTGAGCAGTGCGGCGCGGCCATCGGGGCTGAGCGTGGCGGCGGTGACGTGGGCGGGACCGTCGAAGGCGTAGTTCGCGACGTTCTCGGCGCTCGTTCTCGTCACCGGCTCGGAGAACTCGACGCGCACGCTTGGCACGCCGCCGACCGACGCGGCGGTGAGGATGTGAGGTGCCGTGGTGTCGGTGACGGCAATGGTTGCGCGGGAGAGCGGTCCGGGCACGCCGTTGGGATCAAGCTCCCGCGCCTGAAGGGTGAGGTCGCGGCTGACGGTGATCGGGTGTTCGTACTGCGGGGAGGATGGCCCGGGTTCGGTGCCATCGAGCGTGTAGCGCAAGCCCCCTGTGCGCCAGTAGAGCGGCGGGAGAATCGAGACCGTCTGGGTGTCGGCATAGCGGCCGGCGGCGACCGAGAACCGAGGCGCGGTTGGTCGATGATCATCGAGGCGATCGTAGAGCGGCGATGCGGCCACGGTGTCGTCGTGCAGGTTTTGTGCCGCACTGACGGCGAAGATCCGGAGCTTGGGGGTGTCCGGGAGCGTCAGGGTCTTGGCCCCGGCGGGAAGATCGATGCGGTACTTGAACAGGTAACAGAACTGGTAGGCGTCGTCTGAATCGGCGGTGTGGCGATGGCTGGCATACCAGGCCACGGCGTCGCGCTTCGTGAAGCCGGGCTCAAGGCCGACCAGCGGTTTGAACCAGTAGAACACGCTTTCGGGGACAGTTCCGCCCCAGAGCCGGTTGTCCCATTGTCCGATGTACCCGGTCCAGTTCTGAACCGTGAGATCAACCGGGTGGCCGTCCACGAGGAACCGGGCGGCGGTGTCGCCGTCCGCGGCGGCCAGGAGGTAGAGGCGGTTGAAATCGCCCGTTGGAACCGCGAGCGACTGGCCTCGGGCGGCCATGGCGTTCGGCTGTCCGTCCGCGGTGGGTCCCAGGGCAAAGGTGATGCCCTCGCTGACGAGCGTGCCGGGAAACTGCTCGGCGGGATAGGCGCGGCCGGCGGCGTCAAAGTGGCCGTCGTGGCGGTGCTCGTTTGTGCTCACGACGTCGTCGGTGTAGGGGAGCGTCACGGGCTGCGAAACCGGGGAGGCGAGCGTGGCCGGCGGGGGGCCGAGTTTCAGCGCAAAGGCCTTCAGTCCGTAGCCGCGAAGTGAGAACGCGAGTTCGCCGTTTTCCACGGTCGCATCGCCCAGCGGCTGTTCCTGGCCGTCGACCTCACGGGCGGCCACGATCGGGACGGCGGCGCTCAAGCGCAGGCCGCCCGCGACCTTGCCGGTGAGTTCCTTGAAGCGGACGATGATCTCGTCGCTGTCTTCGGCCTTCTTGACGGCCGCGAGCGCAACCTGCCCGCTGCTCACCTTGAAGAGGGAGAAGGTCCGGCCGAGTACGCCGTCGTGAGAGGGCGCGCGGAATGCCAGCAGCGGTTGGTTCAACCGGGCGGCCTGCCAGGGAACGTTGGCCTTCCGCCAGTCGCCGGAGTGCCCGGCGAGCGCGTACAGAATCTCATGCCGACCGATATCCTGCGACGCCTGGTCCTGGAACCGATTGCGCACGCCGGGAGTGAGCACGAGCGTGAGGCGCAAGGTCTGGTCGTCGGGTTTGTCGGAGGCGTACTTCGAATCATTCAGGAGGGCGACGCCGTAGGATTCGTCGGGCCGGGTGAGGTCGATCCACTGGTGCTGCGGCACCTCGTACTTCCGGGGATGGTTGTTCTCCCGCTGCACCGTTCCGACCTGGGAATCGTAGGTGGCGACGGCGTTGGCGGAGGTGAGCGGGAAGGCGGCTTTCAGGACGGTTTCGCGCGTCTGCCAATCCAGGAGGGTGGCAATCTCGATACGATCGCCCGCGGCGCCGGCCGCCAGTCGGATCGTCTGGGTGAAGCTCGAGCCCTCGGTTTCACGTTCGACCTCGATGGCGACGCGAACGGGCCCGGTCTCGACGAGGCGGATACGGGCCGGGCCGGCGACGACGCTGCGCGCGGGCTGCTGACGTTCGCGCCAGTCCATGTTCCAGGCGGGATACCGTTCGGGATTCTGCGGGTGCAGTTCGAGGCGGGCTGGGGCGGCGAGGAGTTCCTTGGTCAACGTCTTGTCGAAGACCGAGCCAATGTCGCCGTTGGCGTCGATCGTGACGCGATAGTGCTCGTTCTCGAGCGTGTGATCCTCGACGCGGAGCGATGGGGCTGCCGGCGCGGCGCCGGGCTGGGCCGGGCGGATGTCGTAGGTTGAGAATCCGACCGCCGGGGCGTGGGCGAGGAAGAGAATTTTGAGAACGTCATCCTGTCGGCCGACGATCTGCACGGGGCCTGAACGATGGTCGGGCCCGACGGCGACCAGCGCCGCGGGCGTGGGGCCGCGGATGGGCAGCTCGGCTTCGACGAGGTCGTCGCGCTCGATCGAGAGCGGGTTGTAGACGACGATGGCGGTGCCCTCCGCGCGTGTGTCGAGGCCCGTGGTGACCGCGCCGACGGCGTCGGACACAACGGAGGCGAACAGGTTGGCGGCGAGAATCTCGTCGTTCCAGCAGTACTCGTAGGCTTTGGGCACGCTGGTGCCCGGCAGCATGTCGTGCATCTGGGAACCGAGCACGAGGTTCCACGCGTCGTAGAGTTTCCTGGCGGGGTAGGGCGCGCCCCGGAGCCAGAACGCCGCGACGGTGGCACGTTCGGCGGCGTCGGCCAGCAACTCGTTTTTGCGGTTCCAGCGCTTCATGTACGCCTGGGACGTGATGGCCGCCGCGGAGTGCTGCACGAGGAGAAGCTCACCGCGGTAATGGGGCAGCCGGGCGACCTGGGCCGGGGCCAGGTCGTTGAACATGCGTTCGGTGGTCGACGAGATCACGCGGACCGGTCCGCCCCCGATGAGGCTGCGCTCGATCCAGCGGACGGAGCCGGGGTTGGGGGCGCCGCCCTGATCGCCGATGCCGTAATAGTGATAGTCGACGTAGGCGCCGGAAATCTGCCCGGTGGCTTCGATCCGCTTGAGCCAGCTTTCGCTTTTGCTCAGGTCCGCCGTCTCCTGCCCATAGTACGGACCGGGGTCGAAGGCGGACACGACGGAACTGCCATCCGGCCCCTCCCAGACGCCGACCTTGAAGGGAATGCCGCCCGACGTTCCTACGGTGAGCTTCTGCGTGGAAAAACCCTTGATGCCCGCATGCGCCAGGATGGTGGGCAGCGCCGCCGGGAATCCGAAGCAGTCGGGCAGCATGAACTCGTTGCTCGCGAGACCAAATTCGCGGCGGAAGAAGCGATTCCCGTAGAGAATCTGCCGGAGGAGGGATTCCGCGGAGGGCACGAGTGAATCGGCCTCGTCGACGGATGAGCCGGCGGGAAACCACCGGCCGGCGGCGACGTAGCGCTTCAGCTTCTGGTAGTCCGCCGGGTAATACTCCTGCATCATCTCGTAGCGGCGGGACCCGGTGAAGTTGAACGTGTAGTTCGGGTACTGGTCGAGCAGCGCAAAATTCTTCCGCAACGTCGCGGGAATGAACTCCCGAATGACGCGTGGGTACGTCCATCGCCACTGGGTGTCCAGGTGCGCATAGCCGATGACGTACAGGTTGCGGTCACGGGCGACGTCGACCGGGCGATCCGGCTGGCGGGCGAAAGTCTCGATCGTCGGAGCGTTGGCCGCCGGCGCGCCGTTGGGGAGGGCGGCGGCGAGGGCGACGAGGAGGGCGAGGCGGCAAAGCGGCGAGGGCATGGGGCGCTAGAGTTGGGCGGCGGAGTCGGCGTCGAGATAGAGCGTGGCAGACGGATGCAGGCGCAGGACGGACGCGGGGCACCCGGGGCCGATGGGGTCGCGGAGCGCGGCGCGGGCCGCGGCGGCCTTGCGCGGGCCGGGTACGACGACGCTGAGCCGGCGAGCGGTCCGAAAAACGGGCACGGTCAGGGTGTAGGCAGACGGCGGGACCGCGGCCAGGTTGGGGAAACAACCGTCGTTCACCTGCTGCGTCCGGCAGGCGTGGTCGAGCTCGACCACCTTGATGAGCGCGGGGTCATCGAAGTCGGCCACCGGCGGGTCGTTGAAGGCGATGTGGCCATTTTCGCCGATGCCCAGGCAGATGAGGTCGATCGGTTGCTCGCGCAAGGCGGCCGCATACGTCCGGCAAACGGTCGCGCCATCCGCCGCTTCGGCCGTGATCGGATGAAACGTTCCCACGGGAACTTTCGAGAGGAGATGCCGCTGGAGATATGAGCGGAAACTGGCCGGATGGCTTCCAGGCAGCCCGACGTAGTCGTCCATGTGAAAGGCGGTCACCTTGCGCCAGTCGATCTCGGCGCCACACAACGCCGGGTCGACCAGGGCAGCCAGGAAGTCGTCCTGGGAAGGGGCGCAGCCAAAGACGATGCGGGCGCGACCGTGCCGGTTGATGGTGTCGCAAAGGTACGCGGCCACCGCGCGGGCCGCGGCGCGGCCCATGGCGGACCGGTGGGGGTGCCGCTCGACGGCGAGGCGATCGACGGCGGCGTAGTGCACAGGAGAGGTGCTCATGAGATGGAGGGGGCGGAAAGGGTGACGCCGAAAGCCGCGGCGGCGGTGGTGGACCAAAGCCGGCGTGCCTCGTGGGGTGGCAGGGCGAGGTATTCGGCCACGCGACGCACGCCGTCGTCCGGTGGGAGCGTCGAGCCGGCAAAGCCGCCGCCCGGGTTGCGGGCGATGCCGTCGGCGCCGACATTCACGGTGAGGTCGCCCAGCGTGTAGTTCCCGGCCGGCGCGCCGGCGCCAGCCATGGCGTCGGTGGTGAAGAGCGCCCGGCCCGGCGGTTTGGCGCGAACGAAATTCTGCAGGACCCGCCGCGGCAGATGGAGCCCGTCGGGGATGAAGCAGGCGATGAGTTCGTCGCGGGAGAGCAGTTGTTGGACGACATTGTCGTGGCGCGGCAGCACCAGCGGCACGGCGTTGCCGAGGTGGGTGCAGAACCGCGCCCCGGCGGCGATCGCGGCGTCGATGTCGCGCTCCGTGGCGTTGGTGTGGCCGAGTGAGACCGCCACCTGGCGGGCGGTCAGGTGGGTGATGAACTCGCTGCTGCCGGCCCACTCGGGGGCCAGCGTGACGAGCCGGATGCGACCGCGGGCGGCACGCTGCAGCGTCTCAAACTCCACGATGCTGGGCGCGTGCATGTGGGCGGGCGGGTGGGCGCCGCAGTAGCCCGGTTGGGGTGAGAGCCAGGGCCCTTCCAGATGGTAACCGGCGATCATCGCGGACAGCGACGGACTGGCTTCGCGGAACAACTCAAACCGGCGGAGCTGCTGGGCGAGTTGTTCGAGGGGCGCGGTGATGAACGTGACGAAAATGCAGCCCACCTGGTGGGCCCGGAGGGCGGCCGCCGCATGTTCGAGGGCCGGGGCGGAGACATCAGGGCGTTGGAAGTCCACGCCGGCGAAGCCGTTGACCTGAAAGTCGAACAGCGGCGGTTCGTTCGAGGGGGGCGCGCACAAACCGGCAGAGCCAACAGAGTCTTCGGGGCAGGACATGGGACGCAAAGGGGGACGCACCGGCGGGCGGAACGGGTCCCCCGGGGCGCGTGGGAAAGCGTGGGGCAGGTCGCGATGCGGGCGACGCCGGCATTGGTTTACGTTGACCGGATCCGGTCGCGCCGGACGGCGTCCCGCGCCCGGCGCGTTACCACGCGTCGGTGCGGAACGGTGCGACGGGCAGACCGTTTTTCCCGTAAAGCGTGGCGGTGGGACAGTTGGTCCAGGCGTAGCGCACCGCGACTGGATCGGCGACGGAGGCGGAACGGACGAGCAGGGTATCGCCGTCAATGCGGCCTTCGGCGGCGTGAAAGTTGCGATCGGCGCCCGCAATCTGCAGCGCGGGCATGCCTTCGCCGCGGTTGACGAGGTTGCCCCCGGTGGGTGCGAAGTGGATGCGAATCGCTGCTCCGTCCCGCTCCGCCCGGGCGAACATGAGGCTGCGGCCTTCGGCGGGCTTGCCGTAGACCTCGGTCAACGCGAGGGCGCCGAGCCGCTGGGCAACCGCCTGCTTGTTCCGGGGATGGATGTTGGTCCGCTCCCCTAGGTCGATCGCGACCGCCATCGCGGTATGGGGCAGCGCCAACGTCTCGGCCTGGGCTTCGCGGATCCGCGGCCACGCCACGCCGGAGGGCTCGTTGGGCACCTCGTAGTTGGGCAGTTGGACCCAGAAGAAGGGCAGATTCGGTTGGCCGAAATCCATGCGCCACTGCCGAATCAGCGCGGAGAAGAGGCCACGGTACTCTTCCGGGTGCTGCACGTTCCGGGTGGATTCTCCCTGGTACCAGAGCACGCCGCGGATCGTGTACGGGACGAGCGGGTGAATCATGCCGTGGTAGAGGCCGGCCGGTTCAAAAGGACCACCGGCTGGCGCCGTGGGCGCCTTCGGCTTGGGGCGCTGTTTCAGAAACGCGGCGTGCGACTCGGCGCCTTCACCCTGCGTGGCGGCCTCCTCCTCCGTCCATTTTGCCAGGGCGACTTCGTACGTCGACCGACGGGTCTGGTAGTCCGCAAGCGTTTGCCTCCACCGGGCGGCGACGACGTCGAAAGCCGGATCACTGGCGAGGGCCCCGGGGCTCATCCACGATTCGATCGGCGTGCCACCGTACGAGGCGTTCACCAGCCCGACGGGCCGGCCGAGTTCCTGCTGCAGCTGGCGGGCGAAAAAGTAGCCAATCGCGGTGAACGCGCCCACGGTAGCTGGCGTGGTGACCTGCCATGCGCCCCGGATCGTTTCGCGCGGGGTCGAACTTGGATGGCGATCAATCTTGATCTGGCGGATCGCCGGGAAGGTGGCCCCGGCTTGCTCCTCCGCCGCGTTGGCCGCCTTTTCCACGGCCATTTCCATGTTCGACTGCCCCGAGCAGAGCCAGACCTCGCCCACGAGGACGTCCCGCAGCGTCACGGTATTCTTCCCCGCCACCGCGAGGTCCTCGCCCTTGGCATTGGGGGGCATCGGTTGCAGGACGACGCGCCATCGCCCGTCAGGACCGGCCTTGGTCTCGACGCGTTGGCCGGCGAACCGGACTTGGACGACCTCGTCCGCATCCGCGCGCCCCCAGATGTTCACCGGCAGGTCCTGCTGCAGGACGGCGTGGTCCTGAAAGAGCGGCGCAACCGTGACGTCGGCGCGGAGGAGGCCGGTGAGGGCCAGGAGGCCCAGGCCGGAGAGCAGAAGAGGGGAACGACGCATCGCACGAGGGAGGGGCGCGGCGAGGCCGATGACGAGCGGGGGCTTGGTCGACGTTGACCGCAGCGGGGACGGCTCACGGGCCCCGGTGAGCCGCAGGCGATTTCGGCATCGGTCCACGGAGCGGCCGAAGGGCCCGGCTGCCCCCAAAAAGAAGGCCCGCGTGGCTGGCGCCTAGCGGCTGATTTTCCGCAAGGTTTTCCCGTCGACCCAGTGGCGTTCAACCATCTCGATCCGCGGGTTGGTCGGGATGCCGAGGTCGCGGTTCATGATTCGTGAAACCAGCAGTTCGACGGCCCACGCTCCGATGAGTTGCTGGTTTTCCTCGAGCCCGGAGTAGTCCGTGCGATCGAGGATCTGGCTGATCACGGCGACGCCGATGTCTTCCGGGATGTGCAGGCCACTCTCGCGCATGCAGGCGGTGAATTCCGGCAGGACGTTGTAGTGGTGCACAAAGATCATCACGTCCGGCGCGTTGTAGGCGAGCCACTCGCGGACTGGTTTCAGTTCCACCTTGTCCAGTTGGAGCACGGGCAGCGGCGTGGTGCCGAGGGTGACCTGCCACCAGCCAAGGTAGGCGCTGAGGTATCCGTGGGCGCTCCGGATGTCTTCGTAGCGGCCGATGACCAGGCCGGGGCGGCGATAGCCGAGCTGGTACACCTGTTCCAGGGCGCGCCACATGTCCTTGTACACATGGCTGACCACACGGTGCAGGGGCGTTTTGATGCTGAGCCCCTGGGTCACGATGGCGTAGTGGTCGAACTCCGGCGGAAATTCGTCGTCGATGTCGGGACTGCCGAAACAGAGCAGGCCTTCGATTCCGCGCGCGTCGAGGATGGAACGGCAGCGGCGATAGGTCATGCCCGGCGCGCGGAGCCAGAGCGGTTCCAGACGGTAGCCCAGCACTTCGGCGCGGGCCAACATGCCGCGGTAGATGCGGGCAAGGTGGTGAGAACTTTCCCAGGGCTTGGGTGTGTCGTAGAACGAGACGACGCCGAAACAGGCCTGATTCTGGGGCGCGCGGCTCGTCCGGACGCAGCTCATCAGTTCGTTCACTCTGGCGTTGGGTCGATAGCCGAGGCGCTTGGCCAGCTCGCGCACCTTGCGTTTCGTCGTGTCGGGAATCTTGGGGCTATCCCTCAGGGCCAAGGAGACCGTACTGGGCGAAACCTTGGCCAGTCGGGCGATCTCGCGCACACTCATGTTTCTCAGGTGGGCGCGAGCCCTCGTCGTGGCAAGGCAAATACCGGGCGGGAGGGGGCGGGCAGGTCAACGTCCACCGAACTTCGCTTTGAGCCTGGGTTCACCGCCGGGAATCCTGCCTGATCAGGTCCGCTCGGGACCGTTGCCGCCATGTGCCTTCCCTCTCGTCGTTTCCCCTCCACGCGTCCGCGCGGGCCGCGCTGGACACGGGTTGTCCTCAGCGGTCTGCTGGCCGCGTGCGGGCTGAGCGGCCGGGGTCGGGCCGCCACCACGGAGCCGTCTCAGTCGGTGTTTTGCGCGCCCGCCGCCACCCGCGAGATGCTGCATGATCTCTGTGAGTACGTTGCCGCGGAGAAGGCCGGGATGCCGACGATCTTCATCGGCGGCTACTACATGCGCACCCTGGTCGCCGGGCACCAGGTGTTCGGGGATCGGCGTTATCTCGAGCGGGCGTTGACGTACGGTGACTGGCTGCTGGCGCGGCAGGGGGGGGACGGATTCTGGAAGACCGGCTACGGCGACATCTATCTGGCCGACACCGGCAGCGCACTTGGCCTGCTGATGGTGCTCAACCGCCACGCCGATCCGGGCCGCCAAGCCCGGTACCGGGCGGCGATGCAGCGGTACATCGCCGCGGTTCAGGCCAACCGGCTGATCCAGCCCTCGGGGGCGTTTGGGGTCGGCTTTCGGACGAAGGCGCAGGGAACGGTCCTGGTGCCCTGGCGGGATGAATACACCATTTCCTCGGCGCTCTCGGGCGGCGTGGTCTGCACGTGGCTGTATCATGCGACGCAGGACGCGCGTTACCGCGAGCTCGCCCACCAGGCGCTGGGCTGGATCATGAGCACGCAGCGCGACGACGGGGCGATCCCCTACGTGCTCAAAGGCGACGGCGGCGACCTGGCCAAGCGGGGTGATCCGGCCACCGATTTTGTGCTGTGGGAGAAGCATCGATTCCAGGCGGTGGCATATGTCGGCGAGGCGGTCATCGCGTTTGACCGGTACTGCGATCAGCCCGCATGGCGGCGGCGGCTGCGTGATCAAGCCGGTGCCACGGTTGAGTTTCTGCTCCGGACGCAGAACGCCGACGGAACCTGGGGGTACAAGGACAGCGAGAACCCGGCCCGGAGCTACGATCAGAAGCGCAGTCCGGGCGTCAGCCATCTCCTGGTGTGGTACTACACGAACGTGCGCGCCGACGACCGGGTAGCCGCCGCCGTGCGGCGCTTCAACGCCTTCCTGCTCAATCGGGCCAACCAACGTGGGTTCGGCCTGTTGCAGGCGGGCGGGGATGCGTCGAACCCGTCTCCGCTCGGAGCCTTCACGCAAAACGACGTGGTGACGGCCCTCACGGGCCGGGCGCTGGCAGACATGCTTCAGCCGGGGATCGACGCGCACTGGTAGCATGCCGCCACGGTCTTCGGGCGATTTCGATGAGCACCCTAAGCGTCAGCGATACGAAACGTGCCTGTTCTGCGGCGCTGGAGCAGTTGCGCGGCGGAGACGGGGTCCCGTTGGCCGGCTGGCTGCGTGACCACCTGTTTGGCCATGTCCTGCCGTTCTGGGAGGAGCATGCCTTTGATGAACGCGGCGGGCTGCTGACCTGCATCACCGATGCGGGCAAGGTGGTCAGCACCGACAAATGGCTGTGGAGCCAGTGGCGGGCCGTGTGGGTGTTCGCGCGCATCTACAATCGCCTCGACGCCGACGTGCGCTGGTTGGGTTACGCGAAGCAGATCGCCGCGTTTTGCCTGCGGTACGGCCGGGACGAGGAGCGCGACGGTTGGTCGCTGGTGGTGGCGCAGGATGGCCGAAAGGTCCGCGGCTTTGAGAGCACCTACGTTGACTCGTTTGCGGTGTATGCGTTGGCGGAGCTCCATCGCGCCACCCGCGATCCGGAGGTGCGGAGGGAGGCATGCCGCACCGCGGACACCGCGCTGCGGAGGCTCGCGCAACCCTACGACACCATCCCGCATTTCCCGTATCCGATTCCGCCCCGGGCAAAGCCACATGGCATTCCCATGCTCTGGTCCCTGGCGCTCGCCGATCTGGGGCATGCCCTGAAGGAGGAGAAGTACCTCAACGCGGCGGTGCGGTTCTCGACCGAGATCTTCCGCGACTTCTATCGCGAGGACCGCGACCTGTTTCTGGAGATCATCCGGAGCGATGGGCGGGAGTTTCCGGCCCCACTGGGGACGGCGGTGGTTCCGGGACATGTCATCGAGGATATGTGGTTTCAACTGCACGTGGGGGAGCTGGCACGAGGCGGCCCCGGCTGGGAGCGGAAACCCGAGATCTTGCGGCTCGCGCTGCGGCACCTGGAGGCCGGCTGGGATGCGGCGTATGGAGGCGGGCTCCTGCTGGCATTCGACGCCAATGGGGGCGAGTGCCGGGGCTGGAAGTTCCCCGACACCAAGTTGTGGTGGCCGCATACGGAGGCGCTGTACATGAGCCTGCTCGGTTGGAAGCTCGAGCAGCGACCGGCCTTTCTCGACTGGTACGAGCGCGTCTGGCGGCTGTGCCTCGACCATTTTGCCGACTGGGCGCATGGGGAGTGGCGGCAAAAGCTCGGCCGCGATCTGAGTCCGATCGAGGATGTGGTCGCGTTGCCGGTCAAGGACCCCTTCCATCTGCCGCGGAGCCTGATTCTCCAGATTGAGCTGCTGGAGCGAGGCTTCGATCCGACGCGCTGAACCGCGATGATCCGGCTGCCATTTCACCTGTGATTCCGCCCCTCCCCATGAAGACAATCCGCATACCGGCTTCACTCCTGGCGGCGCTGCTGGGCGCCGCCGGCACGATGGCCGCCCCCGCCGCCAAGGTTGAAGCCGTCGTGCCCGAGTCGCTGCGTACCGAGTTCAGGCAGGCGGCGGTGCGGACCGCAGACTGGCTCGTCGCCAACCAGATCAAGGATCCCTACGACGCGAACTGCGGGCGCTTCATGCAGCTCTACACGCCGGAGACGAAGACCGCCAATCATCGCGCCACGGCGAGTTGGATGGTGGCCGCCGCCACGATGGGCGTGCTGATGGTGTATCACCGGACGGAGGGGAAGGAATACCTGCAGGCGGCGCTGCGAGCGGGGCAGTATCTCAAATCGCTGCAGATCCTGGATGCCCGGCAATCGGAGAACTTTGGCACGATTCGCGAGTACTCGCCGCAGACCCCGTGGGTCTATCCCCGCGATGCCGTGACCGCGGCGTGGGGGATGCTGTGGCTCTACGAGCAGAGCGCGCAGCCGGACTATCGCGAGCGGGCGGCGCTCTTCAACCGATGGTTCTTCGATCATGCGGTTCGGAACGGATGGCCGGCGTGGCAATGGTCGGTCGTCGACGGCAAGCACGACTTTCTCCAGGGTTCGTTTCACGGCGGCTCCGCCGGATACTTCTACGATTACGCGCGCGTGACGGGAGACCGCACCGATCTGGCTCGGGGCTTGCGGGCGATCGCGGACGCCTACCTCGACCGGTTTGTCCAGCCCGACGGCAGCATGAAGGTCATCTACGACGCGGCGCTCGGCACCTATGTCGAGGACGGTACCCGTCAGGCCGGGATGCAGAAGATGCATCGTCACAATGACGACTTCGGCTCGTTGGCGCTCCTGCAGGCCTATGCTGCGTTCGGTGAGCGCAAGTACCTCGAACGGGTGGAGGCCTATGCCCGCTGGCTCATCGGGGAGCAACGTCCCGACGGGGGCTACGGCCGGCCAGACGTCCCTCCGGCGGCGGCCACGGGCCCGATCATGCTGGTCGACCTCTACCGACTTACAGGCAAACGCGAGTACCTCGAGTCCGCGGTCAAGGCGGCCACGTATCTCCTGACGCAGCAGGAGGTGCATGCGACGGACAAGCGTGCCAGCGGCGGCGTGTACGGCTATGGACCGACGTGGGAATCGGGAGAGAAGCGCTGGCTGAACATTCGCACTTCATCCTACGCGATCGTCGCCTGGCTGAAGCTCGAGGGGGTTGAACAAGGGCCGTACTACTCGGTGTTCGATCGCCATGGCCACCTGCCGGAGTGGTCCACGCTGCGCTGACCGCCTCGTAGTGGTTCAGCCGCTCAACCAATTGGGATGCCTGACGTCTTCCGGCGCTTCGGCGCCTGTGCGCCAGGCAATCGCCTGGCCGATCCTCCTCCTCCCTTGCTTATGTTCGATCATCTTCACCGGTCCGTCGTCCGCACCCTGGGCCTGATCATGCTGCTGGGGGCGCCCGCGCATGGGTCCACCGTCGATGACGGCCTTTCCCTGTGGCCCCGTTCCGAACGGTGCTACCTCGTGGGCGAAGCTTCGACGCCGGTGTGGGCGAAGCTCCCCGCTTCCGCCGCGATCCAGCAACCCCTCGAGCTTCGGATCAAGTTGCCCGCGGCCTTTCGGATCACGGCCTTTGAAACGGCGCAAAACGCCTACGCGGGCAATCCGGCGCATCTCGTTGTGCCAGGTTCGCTGACGCGGTCCGAGCAGGGAGACGAGGCAGAATACATCGTGGCGTTGCCGGGCATTTCCGCCCCGTCGGCTGCGAGCCTGTCGCTGATGATGAATCCGGGCGGAGTCCGGCCCGGCGCATATGCAATCCAGTTCGCGCTCTCGAGTGCGGATGGAAAAAGGCGCTGGCCACCTCTGACGGGGACGGCGGAGGTATTGCCCAGGCTGGATGGCCGGCGCCCGAGCCGGCTGCGGATCCAGTTGTACAGCTACAGTAGCGACAAGAGCGCGGCGTATCAGGACGAAGCCCTCGCGACCCTGAGCAAGACGGGGATCAATCAGATTTGCTACATGCGGCCCTCCGCCTCGGCAGACGTCGTGACCCAGCGGGCCCTTGCGTACGGCCTCAAACCGCTGTGGCTCTGGTTTTGGCCCAAGGAAAAGGCGGCCATTCTGGATGCCTTGCCGGAGGCGAGACGCCTCGATGCGGACCGCTCTCCGATGAACGAGCTGTGTTACGCCTGGTGCATCGAGCATCGGAAAACCGTAAAGCGCGCCCTGGTCGAGTACCTCAGACCGAGGATTGAAGCCAGCGGGTATGCCGGGCTCATCAACGACAACGAGGAAAGGGCGTTTGACTCGGAGCGGTTGGAAATCGCCGGGGATGTGGCCACCCCGGCGACGCTGGAGCAGTTTCGGAAGCACGCGCAGCTTCCGGCGGAGCTCGAACTGACGGCGCGAATCATCAGCGACCGTTATCGGGACGCGTGGATCGACTTCCGCTGCTGGCAGTCGGCGCAGATGTCGGCGATTCTGTCCGAAAGCGTCACGGCGGTGGATCCCGGTTTGGATTATGGCTACTACAGCGGATACAAGCATGCGGGGCGCCTGGCGGCTCTGACGCGGGCCAGATACGCGACGGATTGGGGCCTGCTCGGCAAGATCGGTGGCATCCGATTTGGCACTGCCGGCTATGCGGGCAGCCCGGGTGATCTGACAGCGACGGCCCGAGCGCTGGCGCCGCGTCCCTTTGTCCCGGCAGAGATGTACCTGGAGAACTTCACAAAGAGCAGCGCGCCGAGTCCGGAACGTTTCAGCTACCGGCTGATGTGCGCGTTGATGTACGGGACGGGGGGATTTGGCATCTGGTACCAGCAGGTGCTCGACGGGGCGGCGTATGCGGCCATTGGCCAGGTCACCGCGCTGGCGGCCGACATCGAGGACCTTCTCCTCGATGGGCGGCGGTGTGATGGCGACCTCGTGATCGGAGAAGGTTTCGATGCCGGATCAATCATGGCCTACGAACTTGGCGGGAAACGCCTGGTCGTCGCTTTCAACCACGGCGCGGAACCGCGCACGCTGGCGCTGCGATGGAGGGAGGCGGACGGGCGAGGCGAGACGGTCGACCTGGTGAGCGGGAAGAACTTTGGGGCGGCACCGGCGCTGACCACGACGCTCGGCCCGCGGAGCTATGTGGCCTTGATGACGGTTACCGACGGCAACTGAAGGAGCGCCGCGGCGGAGGGCGAGCGCTATGCCGCAATCACCTGTTCCCGGCCGATCTGGCCGATGAGCAGGCAGACGACCGCGAAAGCGACGAGGTAGACGGCGGCGCAGGCGATGAAGACCGGGGTGAAGGAGAGGGTCTGCACGGTCCAGCCGATGGCCTGTTGCGTGAGGATGCCGGCGACGCCGCCGATGGCACCGGCGATTCCGGTCACCGAGCCGATGACGCGTTTGGGCAGGACCTCGGCGGGCAGGGCCATGAATCCCCAAGCACCATGGCAGAACATGGCCACGCTGATGAGGGCGACGGCGACGCCCGGCGAAGGGACACGCGTGACCAGCAGCAAGCAGGCGGGCAGCACGAGCGACGTCACCAGCATCGTGACCTTGCGGGCGCGATCCTGCGTCCAGCCGCAGCCGATCAGGATCCGTGGCACCGCGCCGCCGGCGAGGTTGCCGAGGGCAAGGGCGACGAACGGGATGCCGCTGAATTTTCCCACCGCCGCGAGATCGAAGCCGCGCTCCTGCTGGAGGAACTTGATGATCCAGAAAGTGAAGAAATAGGAGCAAGGATCCAGCAGCATGCGGGCAAGGATGCAGCCCCAGACCACGCGCAGGCGCAGCAGTCGCTTCAGGGGCACGGGAGCCGGTTGCTCGGTGGTCGGCGCGTCTCCGGCCTCGATCAACTTGAGTTCTGCCGCGCCGAGCCAGCGATGTGCCCGCGGCAGCCGATAGAACCCGGCCCAGAGCGCCACCCAGATGAAGCCCAGCGCCCCGCCGAGCACGAAGGCGGACTGCCAGCCATGGGTGAGCGCAATCCAGGAGATCAGCGGGGCGGCGATGGCGGCGCCGACGGCAACGCCGCCATTGAAGATCCCGACCGCGAGCGTGCGCTCCCGCATGGGAAACCATTCGGACACAACCTTGACCCCGGCGGGAAAGTTGGCCGGCTCCGTCGCGCCAAGCAGGAAGCGAAAGGCGGTGAACTGGGCGGCGGTACGGGCGAAGGCATGCAGGATGCAGGCGACGGACCACCCCGACACAAAGACGAGGAACGATTTCCGGGTGCCCAGCCGGTCGACGATCACGCCGCTCACCGCGTACATGATGGTATAGCTGAGCAGGAACGCGGACGTGATGTCGGCGTACTGCACCGTGGAGAGGTGCAGCTCGTCCTGGATGGTCTGGGCCAGCACGGAGAGCGTCTGCCGGTCGAGGTAGTTAAGCCCGGACGCCACGCAAAGGAGGGTCACAACATACCAACGGAGGCCAGGGATTCTTCGGGAAGTCATGAGGGCGTGATCAGGGGTGGGGCGGCCCGGCAGACGAGGGCGTAGCGCGGCGGGCCGGAGATGAACAGCCGACAGGTGTGGTCCTCCGCAACGCCGACCGTGGTAGACGTTGACGTCCTCGACGGCAAGTTGGTCAACGTTTACCAAACCCTCCATTGTCTGAGCGACGAACGTGGTCGAAGAGAGTGGCATTGGAACGCCGGCGAGCGTGCGCTGCGCGCGCTGCCTTCACCCCACCAGCAACCCCAATGGATACCCTCGAATGAAATCTGAACTGCCTGACTCGCTGCTGCCGCTACGGCGCCTTTCCCGGTCGAAGGGCCTGCTCCTCTCGGTCCTGTTTTTGGGCCCGCTCGCCATTGGTGCGTTCGCGCAGGCGGCCGCCCCGGCGCCCACGGCGGCAAAACGCGCCGCCGGTGACGACGATACCCTGATGCTCGACGTGTTCACGGTGAACGCGGATCGCGATCGAGGTTTTGTCGCGGCGACCGCGCTGGCGGGTGGCCGCATGACCAGCAATCTCGCCGACACGCCGGTGGCGTATTCGGTGCAGACGCGGGAGTTCATCGAGGCGCTCAATATCACCACCTTGGAGCAGGCGCAGGAGTGGGCGGTGAGCAGCGCCAATTATGTGGAGGAACAGTCGGGCGGCGTGGCGCTTGGTGGCACCCAGAACACCGTCGCGACGGTGCGGGGAATCGCGGCGAATGCCACCCAGCGCAACTTCTTTCCCGGAAGCTACAATTGGGACTTCTACAACCTCGAGCGCTTCGATTACACTCGCGGGCCCAACTCGATCCTCTTTGGAAAGGGCACGATCAGCGGAACGGCCAACGCGATGACGAAGTTTGCCCGCCTGGGCCGCAACCGCACCACGATCGCGGCGCAGTTTGACTCGTATGGCAGCACGCGGGCCACTGCCGATACGA
Source organism: Opitutus sp. ER46 (assembly GCF_003054705.1). Taxonomy (NCBI): domain Bacteria; kingdom Pseudomonadati; phylum Verrucomicrobiota; class Opitutia; order Opitutales; family Opitutaceae; genus Opitutus; species Opitutus sp. ER46. The sequence goes on along the minus strand of NZ_QAYX01000015.1, from coordinate 87,176 downwards.
ACCACCCCGTCACCAAGAACTCGGCGGTCCGGCTCAACCTGATGTGGGACCGGGGCGACACGTGGCGGGATGACGAGGTGATCAAGAAGAAGGGCTTCGCCCCGTCCTTCACCATCAACCTAACGCGGAACACCGAGCTGCGCGTCGCCGGCGAATATTACGAGAAGGAGGAGAGCACGTATACCCTCGGACCCCGCGACCGGCTTTCAGGCTGGGATGGTGTCACAACCTACAGCGCGCTGCAGCCTCTGACGGGTTCATCGGTCGACCCAAAATTCACCGCGCTCGGCGTCACCCGAATCGCTGGAGCCCCCACCACCGCGAACCCGTTCAATAATGAATATTGGATGTGGGGACCCGACAACAACACGCTGATGAACTTTGCCGGTACCATGACGACCGTGGGCTATTCCGGGGCCAACAATCGGGCGATCAACGGACGGCATGCGTCGAGCCGGGGGGCGATGAACATTGAGGCATCACCGTTCATCGACCAAGTGATGCGCGGACTGACCGACGAGGAGCTTTACGGCCCTGCCACCGCCGGGTCGACCTTCAGGCTCCCGACGCGCCGGTCCACGTTTCTGCCGGCGGTGCCACTCAGCAAGGATCGCTACCGCGATATCGTCGCGTACCTGAGTCACCGGGTGGGCGACACGCTGTTTTTCGAGCTGGCGGGCGACTATAACAAACGCAACAACTTGGGCAACGCGTCATTCTATTACAATAATGGCAGCCTCGATGGATTCGGCGGCGTGTGGATCGACCTGAACAAGAACCTGCCGGACGGAACGGCGAATCCAAATTTCCTCGAACCGTACATGCGCGCCCGCATGGACCGCCGGTTGGGCGAGAACGAAAACCGGTCGGCGCGCTTGGCCGCCGCCTATGTCGACACCTTCCGCTGGGCGGAAGTGAAGCTGAATGCGATGGTGGGCATCGAGGACTCCGAAGCCTTTTCCACGCGGGAAAACGGCGTGCTGCCAATCGATGCGGATCCGCGCTACTGGGGGCTGCTGGCGAACAATGGACGGAGCCGGTTGCTCCGCTTCACGCACTACTATAACAAGCCGAGCCTTGGCATGCCGCGCATGGAGGTGCCTTTGACCGCGATCAATCCGCAGACTGGGGCGAAGACAACCTACACCCCGGTATGGGCGCTGGCGACCAACAACACGGCCAATGGTGGCGTGATCAACCAGAGGAACACCACGACGTTCAACCAGGCCGCGGCGCACGTGGGGTTCTTCAAGAAGCGGTTCATCGTGCTCGGGGCCGTGCGGATGGACGAGACCGAGAATAAGCAGAAGGTTGGTCTGCGGGCGATGGACTACCCCACGGGATATGTGGCCAATTCCAAGGCCTATATCTATCGGGGCAAGGCGCCGAGCGACTATGATTCGCTGACCTATTTTCCCAAGGATGCCACCGGCAAGATCACCGGCCCGGCGGCGCCGGCGGCGGCGCGTCCCCTGGATGCCAATTCAGGCGTCCCGCTTGCGCAGTACGCCAACGACCGGTTCCAGAACGATTACAACCCGCCGAGCGTAACGAAGAACAAGACCACCAAGTCGATCGGGGCGATCGTGAATCTCGGACGCGGCTTCTCGCTCTGGGGTAATTTCGCGCAAACCTTCAACCCGGGTGGTCTGGGCCTGTTCACGATCGACTACAAGACGCCGGCCCCCAGCTCGTCGACGGGCTACGATTATGGCGTGCGCTACAATCTGCCGGGCGGCCGGGTGAGTGCCAATTTGCAGGCGTATGAAAGCGAGGAGAAGGACTTCGATGCGGGAAATCCCGCGGGCTACACGAACTTCAACACGTTTCTGAACACCAATGCGATTGGCGATGACAGCCCGAGCAGCCGCAATATCCGGAATCTCGGTCCGCTTCCCGACCAATGGCGCGACAAGTCCGACCGCAAATCGCACGGGTATGAATTTGAGCTGACCGCGAATTTCACCCGCGGCTGGCGGATGAATGCCAGCGTTGGCACCGCGAATGCGATCCAGCAGGGGGCGTTTCGCGAGACGCGGGCCTGGGTGCTCGCGAATCTGCCGACGCTGCGCCTCATCGCGCTCGACGCCGGTATCGTGCTCAACAATGACACGGCTTCGCTGCCGACGGACCCGAATGCGCCAAGGTCGATCGACGCCGCGACCGGACGTGACGCTTTCAACGGGATCATGACGGCCATGAATAATTGGGTCACAGACTCGCAGGTCCAACTGCGCCTCGTAAAATATACCATCAAAATCTATACCGATTATCGCTTTTCCGAAGGTCGCCTGAAGGGGTTGCTGGTGGGGGCCGGCTGGCGTTACCGGGGGCCGATGGTGATCGGCTACCGCGGCGCCGATCAGTTGCCCAATCCAACGTCACCGACCACCGCGGCGATCGATGATCCGGACGTCAGTGCCTATACCGCGATATGGGAACGGGGGTACGGTCTGGCCAACGTCACGCTTGGCTACCCGTGGAAGTTTCGGAAGAACCAGACGATCGTTTTCAATCTGACGATCGACAACGTGTTCAACTACGACAATCCGATCTATATCTCCACGGTGAGCCGCGCCTATGGTAATGACTTTACGCAATATGCCCGCGTACAGGTGCCCGGCGGTTTCACGTACGAGAGGCCCCGAACCTATACGTTGTCCGCGCGGTACGAATTCTGATGGCGGGTTTTGTCTGTGCCATCGGCGGCCTTGGTCCCCGGCAGTGGCTGATCGGGGGCTGGGGCCGGCTGCGGAGCGGCTATCGCCACGAAAAGAACAGGCCGGCCCGCCCGAGGAGAAAGCGGTCGATGAGGGGGGCGCAGGGCTGGCGCCGAGATGGCATCGAGCGCTCGAGGTCAGATGGGCCCGGTTCGCCCCGCGGCTTGCCGCAGAACGCTAGCCGCTCTTCTTGGCGCTGGTTTGCGTTCCGTAGGGCGTGCGATCGGCGGGGGCGGCGCCGGCGGGGATGGTGGCGGCGAGGGCGGTTGCGCGCGCCGAAATCTGATCCGCCTCCGCCGTCCGCCCGACGTGGCGTAGGCACTCGGCGTAATCGGCGAGGAAGGCTGCCATGTCGGCGGGGTTGCGTTGCTCTGCGCGGGCGGCGTCGAGGATGGGCAGGTTTCGTTCGAAGTATTCGGCGGCCGCCTCGTACTTGTGCTGCGCCTGGTTGAGCCGCGCCAGTTCTGTCAGCGCCCAGTGGGGCTCTCCGCCCGACTCGGTGTCACGCGCCAACGCCGTCTTGAGCTCGGTTTCGGCCTCCGCGAAGCGTCCGGTGACCCCGAGGCTCCGACCATACTCGTAATGGGTGACGGCAACAAAACGGGGATCTTCGGCTCCGCCAATCGCGGCGGCATTGGCCAATTGCCAGAACCGCCGCGCCGCAGCCCAGTCTCCCCGCTCGGACGCGGCGCGTGCCGCGCTGGCGTATTGGTGATCGTTCGTGAACTTGGCTTTCACGCCGGGATGCTGGTTTCGCAGCGCGTTTGCCCGCTCCTTGATCCGGTCGGCTTCGGGTGCGTCGCCGACGGAACGTAGACATTGGGCGTAGTTTTCGAGGAAGAGCGCGAAGCCGATGGGATCACTGTCGGCGGCAGAGACTCGCTCCAGCGCGGCGACGGCGCGCGCATAGAGGGGCGACGCGCGCTGCGGCTGGTCGTTGTTTTGCAGGAGGCGTGCGTACTCGGCGAGCGTCGGGGCGCGCAGCGATTCAGCCTCTGGGACGCCAGCGTCGATCAGGGTTAGCACGCGCTCGTACGTGCGTTCCGCCTCGGCGACCTCGCCGAGGTACCCGGAAAGGCGGGCGTATTCGAACCAGGCGTGGGCCCTGGAATTCGCGTCCAGATGGCCGAGGTCGGTATTGCCCGCGGCGCGCGAGTACAGCATCCGCGCGCGGGGAAGATCACCCTCGGCTTCGGCACCCTGGGCTGCTTCGAAATACCGTCGGGCAGTGTGGGCGTTGATGGGGTTGGTGCAGCCGGACCAACCGACCACCGAGAGGCCGAGGAGAACAAGGATCTGGCGTTGCATGGAAAGAGAGGCGCGCAGCTTGCGGACTTTGGGGGCAGCCTGAATGGGAGGAGGATAATGACAAATCCTGTTTCAGCGCGGCGATCGGTCACTAATTGCCCGGCGGCGTCGCGCTACTGGCGGCCCGACTAGGGGCGGCAGGTTGTCTCCGGGCTTCCCTGATGCCGGAACGGGCGCTAGATGTGGGTGACATTGCCGGGCGGCCCGGCGGTGCACCCTATGACCCCTCGCGAACGTATCCTGGCCAGCATTGCGCATCGTGAACCGGACCGCGTCCCCGTTGATCTCGGCGCCACGCCGAGCTCCGGCATCTCGGCGGTCGCCTACAACCGGCTCCGCGCGCACCTCGGACTCAAGGCGGGGAGCACGCGCGTGTACGATGTCGTGCAACAGCTCGCGCAGCCGGAGGATGTGATCCTCGACCGCTACGGCATCGACGTGGTCGACCTCGGCCGGACGTTCAACGCGAGGCCGAGCGACTGGTACGACGTCAGCCTGTGGGATGGCAGCCGCGCGGAGTATCCGGCGTGGTTTCGGCCGGAGCTGGGCGCCGACGGCGCGTATCGCGCGCGGCATGCGGATGGCACCGAGATCGCGATTCAGCTCCCGGGCATGAATTTCTACGACCAGACCTGCTTCCCTTGGATCGACGGCTATCCCGACGACCTCGCCGGCCTGCCGGCGGCGATGGGCAAGGTGCACTGGGCGGCGCTCGCGCACAGTCCGTGGGACGCCGCGGCGGCACCGGATTTCTGGGCGCGACTGCGGGCCAACGCGCTCCACCTCCGGGCCACGACCGACCGCGCGATCATGGTGGTCGTCGGCTGCAATCTCTTCGAGTGGGGCACGTTTCTGCGGCGGATGGACAACTTCCTGATGGATCTCGCGGCGGAGCCGGAGCAGGTCGAGCGGCTGGTCGACGCCCTGGTGGAGATCCACCTCGAGACGCTGCGCAAGGTGTGCACGGCAGTCGGCGATATCGCCGACGTGTGCCGGTTCGGCGACGACCTCGGGATGGATACGGGGCCGTTCATGTCGGCCGCGATGTACCGCCGGCTCTTCAAGTCACGCCATGCGCGGATGTGCGAGTACGTGCATCGTCACTCGTCGATGCATACGTTCCTGCATTCGTGTGGGTCGATTCACGCGCTGCTGCCGGACCTGATCGAGGCGGGTTTCGAGGTGATCAATCCGGTGCAGACGGCGTGCCGCGATATGGAACCGGAGCGGTTGAAGGCGGAGTTTGGCAAGGATGTGACCTTCTGGGGTGGCGGCGCGGACACGCGCGCGATCCTGAATCACGGCACGCCGGCGCAGGTGCGCGACGACGTGCGCCGACGCGTCGACATCCTGGCGCCGGGCGGCGGGTTCGTCTTCAACACGATTCACAACATCCTGCCGGATGTTCCGCCGGAGAACATTGAGGCCATGTTCGCGGCGCTGCACGGCGGCGGCACTACGGCTAACGCCGCGGCGCCGAGGGAGTGAGGGAATGAAGGACTGAGGGAATGAGGGGCCCGGGCGCTGAGTACGCTCGGGAGCGAAGGTGCTCGGCGCGATCGGCCGCGGATGAAGAGGGGGAAACCGCGAAAGGCGCGAAAGGGCGCGAAAACGGGGTGCGGTCGGTTGCGCGAGACGAGTGCGTGGGCGGCGGCGAACACCGCGGGTTTTCGCGGCTGGGTTCGCGAGTGTTCGCGGTTCAATGGTTCAGCGAGCCCGACGCGACGGGGATGTCCGGCGGCTGGAGAAAGTTTCCTCCGCGGTGAATCGGAGGTGGCAATGCGGCGGGATGTAGGTTCACTTGGGGCATGAAAACGATTGTTGCGGCAGTCGATTTTTCAGGGATCACCGACAAAGTTGTCGCGGAGGCTGCGCAGTTGGCGAAGACGCAAGCCGGTCGGGTGGTGCTGCTGGCGGTGGTGCAACCGCCAATCGTCGCCACGGAATATGCCCCGTTCGTGGAGAATCTGGCCGACATCGCCGTGGCCGCGGAAAAGTCCACCGAGCGCCGGCTCAATGAACTGAAGGCCAAGCTCGAGGCGGACCAGGTGCCGTGCGAGACGGTGCAGCACAGCGGTCCGCCGGTGCACCATATCCTCGAAGAGGCGAAGAAACGCGCGGCCGACTATATCGTCATGGGCTCGCACGGTCACACCGCGCTCTATGACCTCCTTGTCGGCAGCACGACGCATGGCGTGCTCCTGCGCGCGCCGTGTGCGGTGATCGTGGTGCCGTCCAGTCGGCGCACGGGGCGCGATCGTACCTGATGTTCTGTCGTCTCCAGACCGCGCGCCGCCCGGACGGATGGCGCCGGGCCGGCGCGGACCCTGCGCTTGCGCGGACTGGGGGCGCGGGTCTTATGTACGCCGCATGCCGAGGCTCCGCCTCGTAACGTTCAACATCGCGCACGGTCGGGGGCTTACGCCCATCCAGGGGCTCACCTCGCAACGCAAGCTGCGGCTGAACCTGCGACGGATCGCGGACCTGGTGGAGGAGTTGGCGCCCGACATGGTGGCGATGCAGGAGATCGACGAACGCTCCCGCTGGGCGGGCAACTTCGACCATCTCGATTACCTGCGCGTGCACACGCGGTTTCCGCATGCGGTGTTTGGGATCAATAATCGCCGCACGGGCCTGCTCAACCTGAGCTACGGCAACGCGCTACTGTCGCGGCATCCGATCCACGTCGCGGAGACGGTGGTCTTCGGCCAGCGCCGGCTGGGCGAGAAGGGGTTCCTGTACGTCGAACTCGACGTTGGCGGGCGCATCCTGCCACTGGTGAACCTGCACCTGCACTTCAGCTCCCGCGCGCAACGGCTGCGTCAGCTCGACCGGCTGTTGAACTGGCTGCGCGAAAAGCACCGGCTGCATGCAGAGCGCTGGCTGACGCCGCCGATCGTGTGCGGGGACTTCAACAACCCGGGGACGCGCGATGACGCGACGGCGTCGCTGCTGAGTCATCTCTCGGACTACTGCGACTACGAGCTGTATCCGGACGGGCAGCCGACGTTTCCCTCGCCGCTGCCGCGGCGGGCGCTCGACTTCGTGTTTCTCCCGGCGGGCTGCAAGGCGGCGCGGTGCGAGATCGTGCGCTCGATTTTGTCCGACCACCTGCCGGTGGTCGTGGATTTCGAGATCTAGGCGCGCGCGCGGCGCCGCGCGAAGGCTGAAGGTCTGAAAGCTGAACGCTGATGCCGAAGGCCCGAGGCCGGGAGGGGAGGCGTGAGGGCGGAAGTCGGAGGCCGGAAGCTTGAAGCCGGAAGCCGGAGGTCGGAAGTCGGACCCCGAAGGCGCTTGGGCTCCGCTGGGCGGATTGCGGGTGAACTGTACTGGGTGGGGGCGAGAAAAGGGTGGTGTTTGGGGCGGGGTTTGTGGCGAACTTCCAGCATGTCTCGCCTTGCTGAAACGTTTGCCCGGACCCGGGCGGAGAACCGTGCCGCGTTCGTGGCGTATGTCTGCGCGGGTGATCCCGACTTCGACACCTCGCTCGAGGTGTGCCAGTCGCTGCTCGCCAATGGTGTCGATATCCTCGAACTCGGCGTGCCGTTTTCGGATCCGCTGGCGGACGGCTTGACCAACCAGCTCGCCGCGCAGCGGGCGCTGGAGAACGGGATGACGGCGGCGCGGGTGTTTGAACTTGTGCGGCGCATCCGGGAATTCAGCCAGGCGCCGATCGTCTTCTACACCTACTACAACCTCGTGTTCTCGAACGGCGTGGACGCCTACGTGCGGCAGGCGCGCGAAGCGGGGGTGGATGGGATCCTGACGCTCGACCTGCCGCCCGAGGAGGCGGCGGAGATGGCGACGGCGTGCCGCAAGCACGAGGTGGGCACGGTGTGCATCATCGCGCCGACGACGCCCGAGGCGCGGATCGAGACGATCGCGGCGTCGACCACGGGCTTCATCTACTACGTGTCACGCGAAGGCGTGACGGGCGTGAGAGACCAGGTCGCGGCGAACATCCCGGAGGCGGTGGCGCGGATTCGGAAGCACACGAAGATCCCGATGGTGGTGGGGTTTGGCATCGGCACGCGGGCACAGGTCGCGCAGGTCGCGGCGCACGCCGACGGCGTCGTCGTGGGCAGCGCGCTCGTGAACGCCATCAAGGACAACCTCGGCGACCGCGCGCGCATCGTGGCGACCGTGGGCGCCAAGGCGAACGACCTCGCGCGCGGCGCTCGGCGCTGAGCGCGGGGCGCTCAGCGCAAGGGCTGAAAGACTGAAGGGCTGAAGCCGGAAGCCAGAAACCGGAGGCCGGAGGCCGGAAGCCGGAAGACGGATTAGTCCGATTAGTCGGATCGGTCGGATCAATCAGGTCAGTCCGATTGGCCGATCGCGCTGGCGGGCATGGTGAAGGCGCGCGGACGAGACGGTGCGCTGTCGCCGGCTCCAGGCTCCACGGTTCGCCCCTTTCACTCTCACTTTCACTCCCGCGGCGGCGCAGCCCCGTCGGGCACTTTCACTTCGGCGGCGGCAGCGCCGCCGCCGAATCCCGTCTTGTGTTGGGGCGGGGTTGGGGCGTAATCCCGGCTCCATTGTTCCCATGCTTCGGCGAGTCCTGCTCATCGACGATGATCGCGCGCAGTTCCTTCTGACGGGGGCGTTGCTGCGCCAGTGTTCGCGGGACGCGTACGAACTTGATTGGGCGGGGACGTACGAGGCGGGGCTGCAGCAGCTGCGCACCGGGGCGTATGCGGTCTGCCTGCTCGATTACCAGCTGGGGCCGCGCGATGGCCTGCAGCTGATCCGCGAGGCGGTGCGCGAGGGCTGCCGCACTCCGATCGTGTTCCTCACCGCCGAGACCTCGGCGCGGGTTGACTGTGAGGCGATGGACGCCGGGGCGCTCGACTACCTGGTGAAGGGCGAGATCACGCCGCGGCTGCTCGAGCGCTCGCTGCGCTACGCGATGAAGCTGGCCGACACCCTCGAGGCGTTGCGGCAGCTCGCCACGGTCGATGAGCTCACGGGACTGAAGAACCGCCGCGAGTTCGACCGCCTGCTCGAGGAGGAGCAGGAACGCGCGTTGCGCTTCAACCAGCCGCTCGCGCTGCTGATGGCGGACGTGGACCACTTCAAGATGATCAACGACTCCCACGGGCATCCGGTGGGTGACATCGCGTTGCGCGAGGTGGCGCGCCGGCTCCGGGCGCAGGCCCGCAACGTCGACCGCGTCGCGCGGTACGGCGGCGAGGAGTTTGCGGTGCTGCTGGTGCAGGCGGATCGCGTGGCCGCGCTCGGCGTGGCGGAACGGATTCGCGCGGCGTTCGAACTGGATCCGATTCCGATCGCCGAGGGCATTTCGCTGCGGGTCACGATCAGCATCGGCGTCGCCTCGATGCCGGATGATGCCCGCACCTCGCTCGATCTCCTGCGCGAGGCTGATGAGGCGCTATACGCCGCGAAGGCGGCGGGGCGGAACCGCGTGATGGCGGCGACCGGTGCGGGTCGGCGCGGACACGCGCAGCGCCGCTCGGGGCCGTCGCAGTCGCCCCATCGCGGCGCCGAAGTGGCCTGAGGCGGGTGGCGAGGCGGCCGATGGGCGTCAGGGCGCGGGGCAGAGAATGCTCAGGCTGGCCGGACGCACACGAAACTCGACTGAAGCGCCGGCGGTGCGCAGTTCGCCGTCGGTGTGGAGCCAGCCGGGCTGCGGGCGCCGGACGATGAAGTGGTCGCCGACAAGGGCGGTGACGCCGCGCGCGCGGGTCACATCGCCGGCGAAAAGTCGGACGACGAGCGGGATCGCGCGCAGGAGGGTTACCGGCGGGATGGCGGTGAGGTTCAGCCGGCCGTCATCGACGCGCGCGGCTGGGGCGATGCGGGCGTCGTTGCCGTATTGGTTGGCGTTGGTGACCACGAGGGTGAAGGCGGAGACGCGGACCGTGCCGCCTGCGTGCGTGATCTCGTACGGCTCGGGGATCCATTGGCGCCAGAGCCGAAAGGCCGTGCTGAGGTAGCGCAGAAAGCCGCGCTGGGTGAGCTGGTTGAAACGCTGGGCGATCTCGGCCTCGAAGCCCAGGCCGGCTGCGGTGAAGAACGGGTGGCCGTCGGCGGTGCCGGTGTCGATCCGGCGCGGGTGGCCGTGGTCGAGGACGCGCAGCGCGTGTTCCGCCGGACCGTGCAGCCCGAGGCAGCGCCCAAGGCCGTCACCCGAACCGCACGGCACGAGTCCGAGGGTCGCGGACGTGCCGACGAGGGCGGAGGCGACCTCGTTCATCGTGCCATCGCCGCCAACGGCGACGACGAGCTCGCAGCCCTCGGCGAGCGCGGCGCGGGCGAGCTCGGCACCGTGGCCGCAGCGCTCGGTGAGCACGACGGGCACGCCGCGGGCGGCGGCATAGGCGCGGACGGCAGGGAGGGCGCGCGCGGCGCCGCCGGAGCGCGCGTTGACGATGAAGCGGGGTTTCAAACCGGGGCATCATGGCGGGCGGGGGCGTGGTGGCAACACGGTCGAGGGTACCGTCCGAAACCTTCGCGGTGGACATTGGCGCGGCGGGCGGTGGATTCGGTCGCCCATGAACTCGGCATGCCGGTGGATCCTCGCCGGGGCGATGGCGCTCCTGGCAGGTGGGGCGGGAACGGCGGCGGCGGCGCTGACGCCGGCGCATCTGCGTTGTGAATACCGGGAGAACCCGGAAGGCATCGACGAGACGCAGCCGCGACTGGCGTGGCAGTGCGAAACGGCGGGGCCGGCGCGAGGGGCGCGGCAGAGTGCGTACCAGATCCAGGTGGCAAGCACGCCGGCGGGGCTGCTGGCGGGCGCGGCCGATCGCTGGGACACGGGCCGCGTGGCCTCGGCGGCGGCATTCCAGATTGAGTACGCCGGCCGGGCGCTGGCCTCCCGGGACACCTGCTGGTGGCGAGTGCGCGTGTGGGATGAAGCTGGCGTGGCCGGGGCATGGAGCGAACCGGCGTCGTGGAGCATGGGCCTGCTGAAGCCGGAGGAGTGGCGGGCGGAGTGGATCGGATTGGACGCGGAGCTGCCGACAGACGGCAGCGAGGTGGACGCAGCGACGCGGCAGCGGCTGACGGCGTTGAAGTGGGCGTATGCGGACGTGCCGGTGAACCAGGCAGCGCCGCGCACGGCGTATGTGCGCGGTGGATTCACGGTTCCGGCCGGCGCCACGGTGCGGCGCGCCACCGCGGCGCTACTTGTGGACCAGGTGGCGAAGGTGGCGGTGAACGGCGTGCCGGTGGCGGAGATTTCCCGTTGGGAGCAGGTCATGCTGTTGGACCTGACGCCGCACGTGAGGCCCGGGGCGAACGTCGTCGCGCTGGAGGTGACGCAGTGGGACGGGCATCCGCCAGCGGTGCTGGGGGAGGTGACGTTCGCATTGGCGGATGGCACGGAGCAGCGCGTGACGGTGGATACGAGCTGGACCTTTGCGCTCACGGCGCCGGACGGCTGGCAACGGCCGGAGTTCGCGGCGACGGAGTGGCGTCCGCTGGTGTCGCCGCCGGAGAAGCGGAACCCCTGGGACGGACCGCCGCAGACCTTCACGTACTGGCTGCCGCCGCCGCCGTATCTGCGGACGAGCTTTGCCGTGACGAAGCCGGTCCGCCGGGCGGTGGTGTATGCGACGGCGCTGGGCGCGTACGAGCTGCAGTTGAACGGGCAGCGCGTGGGACGGGACCAGCTCACGCCGGGGTGGACGGACTTTCGGGCGCGCGTGCAGTACCAAACCTACGACGTGACACGGCAGTTGGCGGCGGGAGAAAACGTGCTCGGTGGAATTCTGGGCGATGGCTGGTATGCCAGCATCCTCGGGTACACGGGGCGTCGGTATTTTTATGGTGGATATCCCAGGCTGCGGGCGCAGCTGGAGATCGAGTACGCGGACGGCACGCGGGACGTGGTGGCGACGAATGGCGCATGGCGCGGCGGGTTCGGCGGGTTCCGGCAGGCGGACCTCATGGCAGGCGCGGCGTATGATGCGCGGCGCGAGCCGGCGGGGTGGTCGCGTCCGGGATTTGCCGCGGCAGGCTGGCGCCCCGTGGCGACGGGCCTGCGGCCGGTGGATCCGGCGAAGCCGCTGGCGACCTTCGTGGTGGAGGCGGCCAACGCGGACGCCGCCCGCGTCGCGGAGTTGTTGCTGGCGCGAACCGTGACCGAACCGCGGCCCGGCGCGTGGACCTTTGACCTCGGGCAGAACATGGTCGGCTGGGTGCGGCTGAAGGTGCGCGGCCGGGCGGGGCAGAAAGTGATGGTCCGGCACGGCGAGATGCTGAACCCGAATGGGACGCTCTACACCTCGAACCTCCGCGGGGCGAATGCGGTGGACGTGTACTGGCTGCAGGGCGGCGGAGAGGAAGTGTTGGAGCCGCGGTTTACCTTCCATGGCTTCCGGTACGTGGAGGTCACGGGGTTGGAGGAGCGACCCGCGCCGGAGGCGGTGACGGGCGTGGTGGTGCACTCGGGGATGGAGCCGGCCGGCGAGTTCGAGTGCTCGAACCCTCTGCTCACGCAGCTCTGGCGCAACGTGGTGTGGGGGCAGAAGGGCAATTACCTCGAAGTGCCGACGGATTGTCCCCAGCGCGACGAACGCGCGGGCTGGAGCGGCGACGCGGAGTTCTTCATCCGGGCGGGGACGTACAACTTCGACGTGGCGGGGTTTTTCACGCGCTGGCTGCGGACGCTGGTGCAGGACACGCAGCTGCCCTCGGGGGCGTTTGGCAACGTGGCGCCGCTGTTTGGCACGGCGTGGACCGCGGCGGGGTGGAGCGAGTCGGCGCTGGTGTGCACGCACACCCTGTATCGCGTTTACGGCGACACGCGGGTCATCCGGCGCAACTACGAGGCGATGACCCGGTACATGGGCTGGGTGGCGCAGCAGACAAAGGACGGCATCGTGACGCTCCGCGGCCGGGGTATCGGTGACCACCTGAACCTCGATGGCGGCGCGCCGACGACGGTGATCGAGACGGCGTACTATGCGTATCTGGCCGACGCGATGGCGGAGATGGCGGCGGCGATCGGGCGGGCCGACGACGCGCGCCGGTATGCGGCGCTGGCGACGGAGGTGCGCGCGGCGTTTCAGGCGGCGTTTGTGGCGGCGGACGGGACGATCCGGGACAGCCGGCAGGTGGGGTACGCGCTGGCGTTTGCGTGGAACCTGCTGACGCCGGAGCGGCGGCCGGCGGCGGCGGCGAAGTTTGTCGGGGAGCTGGAGCGCCGCGGGTGGCACCTGGGCACCGGGTTCGTTGGCACGCCGCGGCTGCTGCCGGCGCTGCACCGGGCCGGGCGCGACGACGTGGCGTATCGGGTGCTCCTGCAGGAGGACTATCCCTCGTGGCTGTTTCCAGTGAAGCACGGTGCCACGACGATCTGGGAACGGTGGGACGGGTGGACCCTGGAGCGCGGCTTCCAGACCATCGCGATGAACTCATTCAACCATTACGCCTATGGCTCGGTGGCGGAGTACCTCTTCCGGCACGTCAGCGGAATCGAGGAGGCGGAGCCGGGCTTTCGGACCGTGCGGATCGAGCCGGCAATGGCGGACGGCCTCACGTGGGCGCGGGCGAGCTATCGCGCGATCTCGGGGCGGGTCAGCACGGAGTGGCGGCGCGAAGGAAACCGGCTGAGCCTCGGGGTGGAGATTCCGCCCAATGTCACCGGCATCGTACGTGTCCCCGCTCGCGCATCGCGCCTGATGGTGAACGGACAACCGGTTGCGAAATCCGTCGGCGTCACTCGCGTCGACGCTGGCGACTATGGAACGGAAGTGAGGGTCGAACCTGGGGTTTACGCGTTCGAAGGGGAACTGGCGCCCTGATGATTTAGTTGGGGCGGCAGGGCGACGGTTTGGAAGGTATTGAGAGATTTACACATATTACCCATTCATTGCCGGCTTAAGGTGACGATCGGGGAGCCTAATGGCTTCCATATCCACATATGGCCTGAGATTTAAGTTGTCAGCCGCCGGCATCGCCACGGTGGCGCTGCCGTTGATCCTGATCGCGGTCCTGTCGTGGTCGCGCGGCGTGAAGAATGCCGAGGTGGCAACCCAGGAGGCGCAGGCGGCGGCGGACGCGCAGATCGAACAGGTCGCGTTGTCGCTGGTGAACCTGGCGGGCATGGCGGAGCAGCAGTTACGCGGCCAGATTCAGCTGCAGGTGCGGATCGCGCGCGACGTCCTGCAGCGCGGCGGCGGTTTTAGCGTCGCCGCCGAGAACAAGCAGTCCTGGCAGGCGCGGAACCAGGCGGACCAGGCGGTGCAGGCGGTGGCGTTGCCGACGCCGATGCTGGGCGGCAAGACGGCGATAGAACCGACCGCCGACGCCGCGCGCGCGGTGCCGGTCGTGGACGAAATCAGCAAGCTGACAGGCGGCGTGGCGACGATCTTCCAGCGGATGAACGACGACGGCGACATGCTCCGCGTGGCGACGACCGTGATCAACGCGGAGGGCAAGCGCGCGATCGGCACGTACATTCCCGCGCGCGCGGGCAATGGCGAGAAGACGCCGGTGATCGAGGCGGTGCTGAAGGGGGACACCTACATCGGCCGTGCGGTTGTCGTGGGAAAGTGGATGCTGACGGGCTACCTGCCGCTGCGCGGGCCGGATGGCGCGGTGATCGGCATGCTTTTTGTCGGCGAATCCGAGGAACAGGCGTTTGCCTCCGTCCAGAAGACGATCCAGGCGCTGACTCTGGGCCGCGGAGGCGAGATCCTGATCATGAACGGCAAAGGCTCGGTGGCCGGAAACGGCGTGCTGGCGAAGGGCTCAACGATCGCGGGCCGCAATCTGCTGGAGCAGGGGAACTCCGAGACCCGGCAGCGGCTCCGGGACGCGGTGACGCGCGCCGTGACCCTGCAGCCGCAGGAGACCGGGCTCGTGCGCTTCCCGTGGAAACGCGATGCAGACGCGGAGCCGCGCCTGCAATACGCGCGCTATGCCTATTTCCCCTCCTGGGACTGGGTGATTGTCGCGGGGGTGCCGGAGGCGGAGGCGATGGCGTCGGTGCATGCCCTGGAGGCGCGGCAGCGCACGGAACGCGTGTGGCAGCTGGGGATCGTGATCGGGGCGCTGCTGGCGGCGACGCTCACGTGGGTGATTTACGGCAAGCGCATCGCCCAGCGACTGCATCTGCTGGCCGAGTCGATGGAAGCAGGTGCCTCGCACACGCAGGGGGCGGCGCAACACGTCTCGGTTGCGAGCCAGAGTCTGGCGCAGGGGGCGGCGGAACAGGCGGCGGCGATCGAGGAGACAAGTGCCGCGCTGGAGGAGACGTCGGGCACGGTGAAGAGCAACGCGGAGCATGCCGGCAAGGCGAAGACCGTGGCGACGCGGGCGCGGACGCTGGCGGATGCGGGGGTCGACGAAGTGCGGAGCATGCAGACGGCGATGGAGGGCATCAAAGCTTCGTCGGAGGAGGTCACGAAGATCGTGCGCACGATCGACGAGATCGCCTTCCAGACGAACATCCTCGCGTTGAACGCGGCGATCGAGGCGGCGCGGGCTGGCGAGGCCGGCGCGGGCTTCTCCGTGGTGGCCGAGGAAGTGCGCAGTCTGGCGCAACGCAGTGCGGCCGCGGCGCGTGAGACCTCGACGAAGATTTCGCATGCCTACGAGAGCAGCCAGCAGGGCGCGGCGTGTTCGGAGCGGGTGTGCCGCAATCTGGAGGAGATCGCCGGTACCGTGCGCGAAGCAGAGACGCTCGTGAGCGAGATCGCGTCGGCGTCGGAGGAACAGAACCGCGCCGTGAGCGAATTGAACCGCTCGGTGTCGGAGATGGACCGGGTGACGCAGGCGAATGCGGCGAGCGCCGAGGAGTCGGCCAGCGCGGCGCAGGAGTTGAATTCGCAGGCGGTCGAGTTGCACCAGGCGGCGAGTACGCTCTTCGAGCTGATCGACGGCAGCCGCGGCGACGCACGGGAAACCCGGCGTGAGACCGCGCGTGCGGTGGACGTCCCACTGGCGGAGACGACGCCGAAGCCGGCGGCGCCCAGCGCGTCGCGAAAGGCGGAGCGCGTGAGCCTGCGCGGGGCGCAGGCTGGATCTTTTCGCTGAGCGCGCGTGCGGACTGGAGGCGGCCAGCGGGGCTGCGTCCGCCCATGCCGGGGGAGCGCCGAGCCCGCCTAGAGCTTCGACGTGATCAGTTGCAGGAGCGCGCCGTAGTCCTCGATCGCGGGGAACTGCGGAAACTGCGCGGCGACGTTGGCCGGGGCGTGGAAGAGGATCCCGTGGTCGGCCTGCGCGAGCATGGTCGTGTCGTTGAAGGAGTCTCCCGCGGCGACGACATTGTAGTTGAGCGACTGGAGGGCGGCGACGGAGGCCTTTTTCTGGTCGCGCATGCGCAACTGGTAGCCGGTGATCCGGCCATTGGTGACGATCAGCCGGTGGCAGAAGAGGGTGGGCCAGCCCATGCGGCGCAGCAGCGGCTGGGCGAACTGTTCGAACGTGTCGGAGAGAATGATAACCTGCGTGCGGGCGCGCAGCTGGTTGAGAAAGTCGAGGGCGCCGGGGAGCGGCTCGAGCGTGCCGATGACCTCCTGAATCCGGGAAAGCGTGATCCCGTGCTGGTGCATGAGATCGATGCGGTAGCGCATCAGCTTGTCGTAATCGGGCTCGTCGCGGGTGGTGCGCCGCAGGGCGGGGATGCCGGTCCGCTCGGCCACGGCGATCCAGATCTCGGGCGTCAGAACGCCCTCCATGTCGAGGGTGACGATACTTTGCTTCACGTAGGCGCGCAGTGAACCAACCGCCGGCGCGCCGTGGCAAGCTGAGACTCGGAGCCGGGAGCGGTACAGTGGCCCCTGTGACGGCGGGGGCGATTGTGAGAGGGCCGGGGGGACTACATCCTCTTTCTCTTACTCTTCCTCTTTCTCTTACTCCCCGCTTCGGCCCATCCGCGCGCGGCGTCGCGTAGAGACTGAGCACGGAGCAGGGATGGCGGATCGCTGAGAGGACGGACAAGGAAGACGAAACGTTGAGAGAAAGAGGAAGAGTACGAGTAAGAGAAAGAGCGCTTGCGCTCGCCCGCGCCGCATTCGCCGGGCGGTGTGACTTAACGAGAACGAGAACGGCCTTCGGAGTGAGAGTGAGGGTGCCACTGGCACCGGTTTTGAACGCTCCCCTTGCCTCTATTGCCTCCTGAAAAGTTGATTTGAGGGTTGGGGTGGCGAGCGACAGAGCCCTAAGTACTCCCAGATGGGGCGACGGAGATTGTCGGCTTACTCGAACTGCTGGCGGAAGGAGGCAAAGTCGCGCTTGAGGTTGGCCAGTTCCTGCTGGAGGGCGGCGATTTGGGTCTCCAGTTGTTCGATACGGTCTGGGGCGGAGGGGGCTGGCGCGGTGGGCGCTGAGGCGCTGGAAGCGGCAGGGAGGTCGGAGGCGGTGGCGGCGGCGGGGTCGAACGGGCCGGCGAGAAGGTGAACGAAGCGGGACTCCTTGGTGCCGGTCTGGCGCGGGAGCTTGGTGACGAGGGGAGGCTGGCGGGTGGCGAGCCCGTTGAGGGTGTCCTCGACCGCGGGGAGGGACTCGAAGATGTGGAGCCGCTCGCTGCGGGAGCGCAGCTCACCGACGGTTTGGGGGCCGCGCAGCATGAGAACGCAAAGGAGGGCGAGTTCGGCGGGCGAGACGGGGACGGCTTCGGGGAAGGCGTGCTTGTAGCGGGCGACGCGGCTGTCGGCGCCGTTGTAGACGATGGCAAGGCGTTTGTCCCGGAGGCGGTCGAGGGCGCGGACGACGGTTTGCTCGTCGTAGGACACGACGGGGTCGCGGCTGCTGAGCTGGTTGCAGGCGTTGGTGAGCGCGTTGAGCGACAATGGGTAGTTGTCGGGGGTGGTGACCTGTTTTTCGATCAGCGAGCCGAGGACGCGAATTTCGGCGGCGGAAAGCACCGGGAGCGGTTCATCCATGCCCAACGGCTAGCGAGATCCCGGCGCGCGACAAGCCGCGGCGTGAGGTGGCCGCGGTGGCGCGAGATTCGCTGAAACGGCGGATACTACGCATTCAGCCCAATCGGGCTGGGGTCGAAAAACAGGGATGGCCTCGCGTGGTCGGGCTTCGGGATTCGGAGCACCTGTTCGTCGGTCGACGACAGCCGGTCGGGCGGGGCTGCCACGGCTGCCCATGCGAACGACCACACTAAGCGGGAAAGCGGAACCATGATGACGGATGATAAACTGCGACGGGAGCGGGATCGCTATCGCTGGATGCTGGACCGGGCGCTGGAGCCGGTGATCGTGGCGGA
Organism: Opitutus sp. ER46; assembly: GCF_003054705.1. Classification (NCBI taxonomy): domain Bacteria; kingdom Pseudomonadati; phylum Verrucomicrobiota; class Opitutia; order Opitutales; family Opitutaceae; genus Opitutus; species Opitutus sp. ER46. The sequence goes on along the minus strand of NZ_QAYX01000015.1, from coordinate 68,957 downwards.
CGCTCGTGGGGCGTTGGAGTATGCGAATTGCCGTGCGCGGCAGATCTTCGGTCTCGCGGACGGGTCGGGGGAGGATGTCGCGGACGCGCTGAGCCGGCGTTTTCAGTGCGAGCCGGCGGGAGCGCTGGCGGCGTGGCGTGAGCTGCGTTGGCCGCTGGACCGGAAGTTTGTCCTGTTTGAACCGGAGACGCCGCAGATGGCGGCGCGATGGTTCCAGGTGGAGTTGCAGCCGATGGGCGCGGACGGCGAGACGCTGCTGCGGTTCACCAACCGGTCGGGTTGGGTGCGGCGGGAACTGGAGACGTTCACCTTTCAGCATCTGATCGCGCACAAAATCCGGACGCCGATGAGCGGGCTGGGCCCGATCCTGACGTACCTCGATGCGATGGAGCACGCGGGGACGGATCCGGAGATGAGCAGCCTATTGCAGACGGCGCGGCAGAGTGCGGAGCACCTGGAGGACACGCTCTATGGGGTGCTGCGGTATCACAGCGCGGTCTTTGCGCCCCCGATGGCTCCGGACGTGAACGCGGTGCGCGGCAGCCTGGTCGAAATTCTGGCCCGGGCGGCGTCCGCCTCGGGACTCGAGGGACGTATCGTGCTGACGGATCCTGAGATCGAGGTGGCGCATCCGGAGATGATCGAGATCGTGATGACCGAGATTCTGGACAACTACGCGAAGTATGGCCGAGCCAAGGAGGAGGGGGTGCGGGTGAGTTATGACCTGGCCCACGCGAATGGGGCCGAGGTGTGTTTCGCGGCGCCGGGACCGGACCTGCCGGACGAACTGCTGGCGCAGGTCGGCTCTTCGTACTGGCAGTTGGAGCGGCTGTCGTCGGGCGAAGTGCCGGGCCTGGGACTCGGCCTGGCGGCCGCGCGCCAGTTGGTGCGTTGGTGGGGCGGCGATTTGCGGCTCGCGCGCAGCGCGGATGGCATCGGGCTGGAGACGCGGATGCTGCTGCCGGCGTGCGTGCTGGACTAACCGGACGCGGCTGCGCCGCGGCCGGAGTGAGAGTGAAGGTGAGAGTGAAAGTGGGAGTGCGTGGAAGGGGAAGGGGGAAGGTGAGGTGAGGGCGGGCGAAAAAAGGCCGCGCGGGTCGGGGGATCACGCGCGGCGTGAAGGAAAGACGTGGGGGAGAGCTTAGGCCTTCCAGGTGTCCTTCAGCGTGATCGTGCGGTTGAACACCAGCTTGCCGGGCGCGCTGTCCTCGGCGTCGACGGTGAAGTAGCCGAGCCGCTCGAACTGAAACCGGCCCTCGACCTTGGCGGTGGCGAGGGACGGCTCAAGCTTGGCGGTGACGACCTCGAGCGAATGCGGGTTGAGGTGCTTCTTGAAGTCGTCCTCGGCAGCGGGTTCGGGCACGGTGAAGAGCCGGTCGTAGAGGCGCACTTCGGCGTCGATGCAGGCGGAGGCGCTCACCCAGTGGATGGTGCCCTTGACCTTGCGGTCGGCGTTGGGCTGGCCGGTGCGCGTGGTGAGATCGGCGGTGCAGCGGAGCTCGGTGATGCGGCCGGAGGTATCCTTGATGATCTCGTCGCACTTGATGATGCACGCGTACTTGAGGCGCACCTCGCCGCCCGGCTTGAGACGGAAGTACTTCGGCGGCGGAACCTCGGCGAAGTCGTCGGTCTCGATGAACACCTCGCGGGTGAGCGCGATCTGCCGCGTGGTGGGGGTCTCGCTCTGCGGATCGTTGATGGCGGTGCAGGGGACGGACTCGCCGGCGGGGATGTTCGTGAGGACGAGCTTGAGCGGGCGCAGGACGCCGAGGCGGCGCTGGGCAGTGCCGTTGAGCTCGTCACGAATGGCGTGTTCGAGAACCGCGATGTCGGTGAGGCTCTCGTACTTCGTGACGCCGAGGTTCTGGACAAAGGTGCGGATGGCGCGGGCGGGGACCCCGCGGCGGCGGAACCCGGAAATCGTGGGCATGCGCGGGTCGTTCCAGCCGGTGACGGCGCCGTCCTGGACGAGCTGGATGAGCCGGCGCTTGCTGACGACCATGTAGCTCGGGATGAACTTCGCGAACTCGTACTGGTGCGGCAGCGGGCGGGGGAGATCGAGGCTCTCGAGGATCCAGTCGTAGAGCGGGCGGTGGACCTCGAACTCGAGCGTGCAGATGGAGTGGGTGACGCCCTCGATGTAGTCGCTGAGGCAGTGGGCGTAGTCGTAGAGCGGGTACAGGCACCACTTGTCGCCCGCGTGATGGTGGGGCGTGTGGCGGATGCGGTAGAGCAGCGGGTCACGCAGCCAGATGTTGGGCGACGCCATGTCGATCTTGGCGCGGAGGGTGCGGGCGCCGTTGGGGAACTCGCCAGCCTTCATGCGGGCGAAGAGGTCGAGATTTTCCTCCACCGAACGGTTGCGGAAAGGGCTCTCCTTGCCGGGCTTGTCCGGCGCGCCGCGGTAAGCCTCGGTCTCCTCGGGCGTGAGATCGCAGACGTAGGCCTTGCCCTTGCGGATGAGGACCAGGGCGAACTCGTAGAGCGCGTCGAAATAGTCGCTGGCGAAGAACGGCTCGGCGTTGGGCGAGGTGGCCGGGATGGGGGCGAGGAAGAAGTCGGTCTTGCCGTCGCGGATGCTGGCGGCCGGGTGGGTGCCCTTGGGTTTGAAACCGAGGCAGTGATCGGCCCAGCCGTCGATGAGCCAGTGGACGTCGGCCATGATGGACTCGACGTATTCGACGTCCTCCTTGGTCGGGTTGGTGTCGTCCATCCGCAGGTTGCACTGTCCGTGGTTTTCGCGGGCGATCCCGAAGTTGAGGCAGATCGACTTGGCGTGGCCGATGTGCAGATAGCCGTTGGGCTCCGGGGGGAAGCGCGTCACGATCTTGGGGTAGCGCTGTTCCGCCACGTGCTGGGCCACGATGTCGCGAATGAAGTCGCTCGGCGCGGCTGCTGAGGCGGGCTCTCCCTTGGAATCGGTTTTCTCGGCGGACATAGGCCGGTGAACTTGTGGCGCGGAGCGGCGCGAGGCAACGCGCATTTGGGCGCGTCAGGCGCCGCGCGGACGCGCGGCGCCCAAGGCTGAAGCTGGAAGCCAGAGGCCAGAGGCCAGAGGCCAGAAGCCGGAGGACGGTGGCTGGAAGCCTTCGGCGGGGGTGGCTCAACCACTTGTGGGTGAGCGAAGTCTGGTGCGAATGCCGGGAGTCGAACCCGGATCAATGGCTTCGGAGGCCACTACACTATCCATTGTGCTACATTCGCAGAGAACGAGCGCTCATGAAGTGCTTCGGCCCGGGGGGCGTCAAGCCTCCGGCTGAAATCTCTCTGGGGCGTGTGCGGAGCTCTCCCAGCCAGCTCCGGAAACGTCAGTAAGATTTCGGCACGTGTGCTTGGCGCGTCGCGTTGCGGACGCAGAAAGCCGGCGCTGCGAAGCGCCGGCGGAAAGCGGGGTCGAGGGCTGATCAGGCGGAGCGGTGGTAGTGGGCGGTCATGAAGCACGTCCAGTGACCGTCTTCGCCGAGGGCTTGGGAGGAGAGCACGCGATGATCTGGGCTGCGGAACTCGATGATGTCCTGGTAGCGGGCCAGCTTGTTGGGATCCGCGAAGCTGGGCCCTTCGGCGTCAAGGGTCAGCACGCGACCGGCGGCGTTGAGGTGTCCCTTGTACTGCCACAGGTGTGTCATCATGGACGCCACGAACGTGCCGACGAAGCAGTCCTGCTTCGGATCGAAACCGAGGGTGATCATCATCGACGACTTGCCGCCGGGAAATTCGCCCTCGGCTTCGCCGACGATCCAAAGTCCGCCAAGGGACTTCACGGTTTCGGTGCCGCCGAACTTCTGGGGCGGCTGACCCGGTTCTCCGCTGCACTCCGACACGTAGGTCCATTTGCCGAGGAGCTGGTGCAGCCACTCGTGTTCCTTCTGGGGCTTGGCAAACATGGCGGCGCAGGCATCGGTTTCCGGGGACGTGATTGGTGTGGGAGCAGTCGTGGTTTCCATGGGACGGGTGGGTTTTGTGGGTGGGTGGTGGTGGCACGGGCCGAATGCGCGGTGCATGCGTCCCTCTGCTCTCACTACGAATGGGCCGCGCGCCCCCGGACAACGTAGCGGCGCGACGACATGAGCCGCGGAGGCCGTGGCCGCCCGCGCGCCATCGGATGCCGGAGACGGGGGCGTCCTGAGGAACCGAAAAAAGGCCCACGTGCGGGAGCGCGTGGGCCTGAAGGTGGGATCGGACGAAGCGGCCTAGTTGCGGCCGGGACGCGGCTGACGCCGGGTCTTGCTCTCGACGAACTCGCGGATGACCGCCATGCGCTGCCGCTGGCGTTCTTCCTGTTCGATCTCGTCAACGGAGCGGACGGATTCGTTCCGGGCCATCGCCTTGCGCATCTTGGTGAGCGCGAGGTACTCGAGCTGACGGATACGCTCGCGGGTGACGTTGAAGCGTTTGCCGACCTCTTCGAGCGTGAGTTCGTCGCGGCCTTCGAGGCCGAAACGGAGCTTGATGATCTCGGCTTCGCGCTTGTCGAGGGAGTCGACCATCGCGTGGAGGTCGCTGGTGAGGTTCTTCTCCCGCAGGCCCTCGTAGGGGCTGACGGCATTTTCGTCGCCGACGATTTCGCCGAAAGTGGCGGAGTCGCCTTCTTCGCCGATGGGGGCGTCGAGGGAGGCGGGACGCACGCTGACGGACTTCAGATGCGCGACCTTGGAGGTCGGGATCTGGAGCTCGGCGGCCAACTCCTCATCCGTGGGCTCGCGGCCGAGCTGTTCGGTGAGGGCCATGGCGGTGCGGCGCATCTTGGAGATCTTGTCGACCAGATGGACCGGGAGGCGGATGGTTTTGCTCTGGTTCGCGAGGGCGCGCTTGATGGACTGCTTAATCCACCAGGCGGCGTAGGTGGAGAGCTTGCCGCCCTTGCGGGGATCGAAGCGCTCGACGGCCTTGATGAGGCCGATGTTGCCCTCGCTGATGAGGTCGAGCAGCGGCAGGCCGAAATCCTTGTAGTCCATCGCGATCTTCACGACCAGGCGCAGATTGGCCTTGATCATGTGGTCGCGGGCGGCGCGATCGCCGCGGCGGATACGTTTCGCGAGCGCGATTTCCTCGTCGATGGTCAGCAGGGGAGTCTTGCCGATCTCCTGGAGATAGAGCTGGAGGTTGCTGCGCTCGCCGTGCGCGATGGGTTCGGCGGCAGGTGGTTCGGGGCGTTCCAGGAACGACGGAGGCGCGTCGATGGGAGCGGCGTCGAGAGTGGCGGTCGGGGCCTCTACGGCAACAGGATCGTCAGCTAGGTTAGTACTGCGGAGCGACTTTGCTTTTGTGGGCATGATGGGAACCTCGTGGGAGGGAATAGTGGAACGGACAGTGTGGATGTTCCCCTGCTACGAGCGGATTTCATTCCACACGGATAAACGCACATGCCCAGTCGTACGTTGCCCAACAGCGTACGTTATTATGGGCATTAATGTCACAGTGCCCTGTGAGATTAGAGGCGTTTAGGCTCAGTTGGCACTGTCTCAGGCTCCCACGTGCGGCCAAACTGCACGGAAGAAACGAATTCGCAACCGGAGGACAGAGGGGAAGGGGCGGATGAAGTTAGAAGATACTAGTGCTTAATTGGTTGGAAACTTCTCCGCCCGACCGTGCTGCCATCGGCCCTTCGCCTGGCACAGTTAGCGTCGGTGCTGGCCGCGGCAGCATTCGGCGCCGCACTGGCGACAGAGCGGTTAATCCACCTAATGTCCCGAGCAATGGCTATTTATGAGCAATCCGCCCTGGTATCGGGCTAAAACTGCTCCGCCATGGCCACCGCTTTGAGCAGGGCCGAGGCCTTGTTCACAGTCTCCTGGTACTCGGCGGACGGGACGGAGTCGGCGACGATCCCGGCGCCAGCCTGGATGTGAATCTGGCCATCCTTCAGCAGGGCGGTGCGCAACATGATGCACGTGTCGCTGTTGCCGTCGTAGCCGAAGTAGCCGAGGGCGCCGGCGTAGATGCCGCGCTGGCTGGGTTCGCTTTGGGCGATGATCTGCATCGCGCGGATCTTGGGTGCGCCGCTGACGGTGCCCGCCGGGAACGTGGCCCGCATGAGATCGAAGGCATTCCGGTCGGGCGCGATGTCGCCCTCGACCTGGGAAACGATGTGCATCACGTGCGAGTACCGCTCGATGACCATCATCTCAGGCACGCGCACGCTGCCGAACTTGCAGACGCGACCGATGTCGTTGCGGGCGAGGTCGACCAGCATCAGGTGCTCGGCGCGCTCCTTCTCGTCGGCGATCAGTTCCTTCTCGAGTGCGAGGTCCTCGGCGTGGGTGGCTCCGCGGTGGCGCGTCCCGGCGATCGGCCGGATCTCAACGCGACCGTCGGTGAGGCGCACGTGGACTTCCGGCGAGGCGCCGACAACCGAGAAATCGCCGGCCTCGAGGATGAACATGTAGGGCGACGGATTCACCGTGCGGAGGGCGCGGTACAGATCGAGGGGCGATTTGGAGAAGGGGCGGGTAAAGCGCTGGGAGGGGACGAACTGGATGATGTCGCCGGCTCGGATAAACTCCTTGCCATCCTCGACGACACGTTCGAACGCCGCGCGTGTGAAGTTCCCCGGCGGCACGGCGATCTTCGAGGTTTCCTCGAGCGGGGCCGGGGCAAGTTCGCGTGGCTGGCGCAGCAGCGCGTAAAGCTCACGCAGCTCAGCGACGGCGTCGTCGTACGCGGCGCCGGCGTTGCCCTGAACGTGGCCGTTGACGCACAGCCGGAGCGTCTGCTTCGCGCGATCGAAGATCAGCAGCGAGTCGGACAGCATGAAGTAGAGCAGGGGCGTGCCGAGTTCGTTGCGGCCGGCGGCGGGCACGCTCGGCTCGATGCGTGTCACGTACTCGTAGGCGACGAAGCCGACGGCGCCGCCGGTAAAACGCGGCAGGCCCGGGAGCGTGACGGGACGGTAGCCCTTCATCTCGGCCTCGATCAGCGTCAGCGGATCCTGCGGAGTGGGCACGCGCTCGGCGGGCTGTCCGGGCGAGCGGATCTCGGTGGTCTCAGGGCCGCAGATGAAGACCTTGCGCGGGCGGCAGCCGATGAAGCTGTAGCGGGAGAGATTCTCGCCGCCCTCAACCGACTCGAGCAGGTACGACGGGCCGGCGTGCTTGAGCTTGGCGTAGGCCGAGACGGGCGTCTCGAAGTCGGCCATCAGATCCGTGTACACGGGCACGACGTTGCCCTGAGTGGCGAGGCTGATGAAAACTTCGCGAGTCGGATGGATGTGCATCGTCGGTCTGGCTTATGCGAGCCGCCCGGGGGAGCGGCAAGCGGCGAATCCGCCGGCGTCAGCTTGCCTCGCTGGGAGCCGGGCCAGTGGCGCCGCAGGTGAGTGCGACACTGTGCCGGCTCTGAAGCCAGAAGCCGGAGGCCAGAAACCAGAAGCCGGAAATCAGAGGCCGGAAGCCGGAGGCCAGTGGCCGACTGATCCGTTCTCCTCTGAGTTCTGGCCTCTGGCTTCCGGCCTCTGGGACGCCGTCTATTCCACGGTGACGGACTTGGCCAGGTTGCGGGGCTTGTCGACGTCGCAGCCACGTTCCACGGCGATGTAGTAGCTGAGGAGCTGGACTGGGATGGAGGCGACGATTGGGAGGACGGCTTCGTGGCAGTCGGGGATGGTGATGACCTCGTCGGCGATGCCGGGCGGGAGTTCGCAGCCCTCGGTGACGATGGCGATGATCGGACCCTTGCGGGCTTTGATCTCCTGCATCGACGAGACGACCTTGGGAAACATCTCGCCGGCGGTGGCGAAGATCACGCTTGGGCACTTCTCACTGATGAGCGCGATGGGACCGTGTTTCATTTCCGCCGCTGGGTAGCCCTCGGCATGGATGTACGAGATCTCCTTCAGCTTGAGGGCGCCCTCGAGAGCGATCGGGAACAGCGAGAGCCGGCCCAGGAAGAGCATGTCGCGGTATTGCGCGTAGCGCCGGGCGATCTCCCGGATGTGCGGCGCCTCGCGCAGCGCCTTGCGCACGAGATCGGGTGCACCCTTGAGGGCGTTCACCAGCCGCACGCCGTCGCTGTAGCTCATGTCGCGCATGCGGCCGAGGTAGAGGGCGAACATGGCGCCCAGCAGCAGCTGGGAAGTGAAGGCCTTGGTGGAGGCGACGCCGATCTCGGGGCCGACGTGCTGGTAGATGCCGCCATCGGCTTCGCGGGCGAGGGTGGAGCCGACGACGTTGTTGATCGCGAGCGCCTTGTAGCCCTTGCGCTTCGCTTCGCGCAGCGCGGCGAGCGTGTCGATCGTCTCGCCGGACTGGCTCAGGAAGAGGAATAGGGTGCTCGGGTCGAGGGGCGTGTTGCGGTAGCGGAACTCGGACGCGTAATCGACTTCGACGGGGATGCGCGCGAAACGCTCGATGAGCTGCTCGGCCACGAGGCAGGCGTGCCAGGCGGTGCCGCATGCGCAGAAGACGAAGCGTTCAACCTGGCGAAACTCGGCGGCGCTGATGTTGAGACCGCCGAACTGGGCGGTGCTGCCGTCCTCCGAGAAACGACCGCGCATCGTGTTTTCGAGCGCGGTCGGCTGCTCGAAAATCTCCTTCTCCATGAAGTGGGCGTGGTCGCCCATTTCGGCGTCCTGGATCGACCAGGTGATCTTATCCACCACCGGCGACACATCGATCTGGTCGAGCGTGGTGATCGCAAAAGACACGGGCGTGACGTGCACGATCTCGCCGTCCCGCAGATAAACGACGTTCTGCGTGCGGCTGACGAGCGCGGAGGCGTCGGACGCCAGGATGTACTCGCCATCGCCGACGCCGAGGATGAGCGGGGAGGCCTTGCGGGCCGCAACCATCTCGGACGGGTAATCGACGCAGAGCACGGCGATACCGTAGGTGCCCTCGACGTGGCGCAGGGTCTTGCGCACGCATTCGACGAAACGGTTGGTGCCGTTCTGGGCCTCCGGCTCTTTCGCCAAGTGGTAGGCGATGAGGTTACACAGCACCTCGGTGTCGGTCTGCGACTGGAAGGTGTAGCCCTTGCCCAGGAGGAAGGACTTCATCTGGGCGTAGTTCTCGATCACGCCATTGTGGATCAGCGCGATCTTGCCATCGCAGCTCACATGCGGATGCGCGTTGGCATCGGTGACGCCGCCGTGGGTCGCCCACCGGGTATGCCCGATGCCGGTGGTCCCGGTGAACCGCTGCTTCGCGGCCTCCTTGACCAGGTTTTCCACGCGCCCGACCTTCTTCGCCACGTCGAGGCGGTTGGACTGCTGCACACAAATGCCGGCGGAATCGTAGCCGCGATACTCGAGCCGCTTGAGACCCTCCAAGAGAATGGCCGCAGCCTTTTGCTTACCAACGTAGCCGACAATTCCGCACATGGTTTTCCGTGGGCCGAGTTAGGTTTTGTGTTGGCGAACATTAGCTGGCCGCGCAAACCTCTATCAAGGAATTAGAACCCCATCGGAGATTTTCGTATGACCACTCAGAAACGTGTGCTGGCTGTGATCATGGGAGGCGGTCGAGGCACCCGTCTGCATCCCCTGACATCCGAACGCTGCAAACCCGCGGTCCCGCTCGCGGGCAAGTATCGGCTCGTCGATATCCCGATCAGCAACTGCATCAACTCGGACATCAACCGGATCTTCCTGCTCACGCAGTTCCAGACCGCTTCGCTTCATCGCCACGTCCAGACGACCTACAATTTTGACCCGTTCGGCGGCGGCTTCGTCGACATCCTCGCCGCGGAGCAGACCGAGAAGGGATCGGACTGGTATCAGGGCACCGCGGACGCCGTGCGCCGGAATCTCCTGCATTTTCGCTCCTTCCCGCACGACATCGTGATGATCCTTTCCGGCGACCAGCTGTACCGGATGGATTTTCGCGAGATCATTGCGCAGCACATCGAACGCGGTGCGGATGTGACGATCGCGGCGGTGCCGTTCCCGGTTTCGAAGGTCGAGGGGCTCGGTCTCATGCAGGTGCATGATGATCTCTCGATCGTGCGCTTCGTGGAGAAGCCGAAGGATCCGGCGGTGATTGCCGACCTGGCGATCAGCCCGGCGATCGAGGCCACGTTGCGTACGCAGGCGCCGGAGAAGCGGTGTCTCGCGAACATGGGCATCTATGTGTTCAACCGCTCGGTCCTGGCGGAGGCGCTGGATAACACGATGACGGATTTCGGCCGCGAGGTGATTCCCGGCCTGCTCGGGAACAAGAAGCTCTACGCGTACGCATTCGAAGGATACTGGGAGGACATCGGCACGGTGCGCGCCTTTTACGAAGCCAACCTCGCGCTGGCGCAGCCGCTGCCGCCGTTCAACTTCTTCGAACCCAAGGCGCCGATCTACACGCAGGACCGGTACCTGCCGGCGTCGAAGCTGAACAAGTGCGCCATCGACCACGTGGTGATCGGCGACGGGTCGATCCTGACCGACTCCAGTCTCCGGCACTGCGTGCTGGGCATCCGCTCGTTCATCGACGAGGGCACGGTCCTGGAGGACACGGTCGTCATGGGCTCCGACTACTACGAGACACCCGAGCAACTCGCGGAGAATATCGCGAAAGGGAAGCCCCGGCTCGGTGTCGGCAAGAACTGTCGGATCAACGGTGCGATCATCGACAAGAACACCCGCATCGGCGACGGCTGCGTGCTTTCGGCTGCCGGGAAGGAGGACGGGGTGTACGTTAACGGCGCGGTGATCATTCGCGACGGCGTCCTCGTTGTGCCGAAGAACGCGGTGGTTCCTGCCGGTACGCACGTGTAACCCGCCGCACGGGCGGCGCGGGTTTGCTTTCGCCGGAACGGTCCCGCCGTTCCGGCATTTTTGTCGGCGCTCACCCGGCCTTCGGCGTGCTGGCGTCGAGCGAGCGCCCGCGCCGGAGGATGAGAAACAGGCCGGCGAGCACGAGGAAGAGGGAGTAGAACGTTCCGCGGCTGAGGCCCCAGATGGGATCAACCCCGGCATCGGGTTCGCGGAACACCTCGCCGATCGCCCGCACGACGGCGTACGCGATCAGGAACTCGCCGGCGAGGCGGCCGGGCTGCCGCGCCGCGACATCGCTGCGCCAGAAACGCCATTGGACAAATATGAAAAGCGCGAGGCCCTCGAGCGCGGCCTCGTAGAGCTGCGAGGGGTGACGGGGCAGGATCAGGGACTCCGGCATGCCGGGGGAGGCGCTTTTCGGAAAGATGACGGCCCACGAGACGTCGCTCACCTTGCCCCAGAGCTCGCCGTTGATGAAGTTGGCGAGGCGACCAAAGAAGAGCCCCGCGGGCGCGGTGGAGACGACCAGGTCGCCAACGTGGAGGAACGGCACCTTCTGGCTCCGGGCGAACCAGGCCAGGGCGATGGTCACGCCGATGAACCCACCATGGCTCGCCATGCCGCCGTCCCAGACGCGCAGCAAATCCAGCGGCGCCTCCAGCAGCGTTTGCGGCTGGTACAGGAGGAAGTAGCCGAGCCGCCCGCCGACGAGCACGCCGAGGACGATCGCGACCATGAGGTCCGGCACGCGTTCGGCGGGAATCAGCGATCGCCCGGACCGCGCGTAGCGGACGAGCAGCCACCAGGCGGTCACAAAACCCAGAAGGTACGACAGGCCGTAGTAGCGGATGCCGATGTTGCCCCAATGCGGTCCGAAGAACGGGCTGAGGTCATGGACCCAGTGGCCATTGATCGAGGCGGCGAGGAAAGACATGAGCGTGCGATCTATGTGTCGGTTCGGGGCGGGTTCAAACCCGGAGTGCAGAAAGCCGTGACGCCCCCGCGTGTCGGGCCTCCGCGAGCCGGCCGTGAAGAACAGCCTTGCCGCTGCGCCGCCGCCCGCCGGAAGCTCGCTCCATGAACGAACTGAAACGCACGCCCCTGCGTGATTTCCACGCCGCGCACGGCGCCCGGTTGGTGGACTTTGCCGGCTGGGAGATGCCGGTCCAGTACCGCAGCATCCTCGAGGAGCACAAGGCGGTGCGCCGCACGGCGGGACTCTTCGATGTGAGTCACATGGGCGAGGTGGACGTGCGCGGGCCCGAGGCGGGCAAGTTCCTCGATCATCTTGTCACCAACAGCGTGGCCCGCCTCTTCCCGGGGCGCGTGCTCTACTCGCCGATGTGCTATCCCGCCGGCGGCGTGGTGGACGACCTCCTGGTGTATATGCACGGGACGGACGACTACTTTCTCTGCATCAACGCCGGCAACATCGACAAGGACCTCGCCTGGATCCGCGGGGAGGCGGCGAAGTTCAACGTCACCGTCACCGACCGGAGCGCGGATTACGCGCTGCTGGCGGTGCAGGGACCGCGGGCGGCCGAGATCGTGCAGTCGCTCACCGGGGCGAAGCTTGGGCTCGTGAAGTACTACCATTTCACCGAGGCAACCGTCGCGGGCGTGCGATGCATCGTCAGCCGCACCGGCTACACCGGCGAGGACGGTTTTGAACTGTACCACGCGACGGGCGATGCCCAGGCGCTGGCGCAGGCGGTACTCGACGCCGGCACGCCGCGCGGGCTCGAACTTGCGGGTCTCGGCGCGCGCGACAGCCTGCGGCTTGAGGCGGGGTATCCCTTGTACGGGCACGAGATCACGGCCGAAATCTCGCCGCTCACGGCCGGGCTCGGCTGGACGGTGAAGCTCGACAAGCCCGACTTCATCGGGCGCGAGGCGCTGCTCCGCGAAAAGCAGAACGGCGGCCCAAACAAGGTCGTCTTCTTCAAGACCGGCGACCGCCGGATCGTGCGTGCGGAGACGCCGGTGCTTGGCGCCGACGGTGCGGTCGTGGGCCACGTCCTCTCCGGCACGCTTTCGCCGATCCTCAACGAGGCCATCGGGTCCGCGCTCGTGGCAACCCCCGCGGCGACGCAGCCGCTGGCGGTCGACATCCGCGGCGCGCGGCTCGGCCTCCAGCTCGTCACGCCGCCGTTCGTGCCGCTCAAGAAGTCCTGAGCCGGCGGGCGTCTCCGCGCACCGGAGTTTGCATTGCCCCCGTCACCCGCACCTTTCTTTCTCCCTCTCATGAGCAACATCCCCGCCGAGCTGCGCTATGCCAAATCCCACGAGTGGGTTCGTCCCGAAGCGGACGGCACCGTGACCGTGGGCATAACCGACTACGCCCAGAATTCCCTGGGTGACATCACGTACGTGCAGGTGCCGAAAGTCGGCGCGGTGCTGAAGGCCGGTGAGACCTTCGGCGTCGTCGAATCGGTGAAGGCGGCAAGCGATGTCTACGCGCCGATCGCCGGCGCGGTGCTCGCGGTGAACACCGCGCTCGAGTCCGCGCCTGAGACCGTCAACAAGGCGCCGTACACCGACGGCTGGATGCTGAAGCTGAAGCCCGCGGATCCGGCGGCGATCAACGGCCTGCTCGACGCGGTGGCCTACGCCAAAGTGGCGGAGTAAGGCGCGGGTTGGCTGGTTTTTTTTGCCGTGCGGGGACAGGACGCAGGTCCGCCCGCGCGGTTTGCTTTTAGCGCAACTGGATCCGGTGCCGCTCTTCCGCGGTGATCTGCAGGTCAAGGTGCAGCGCCGTTGCCGGCACCCACTCGGAGATCTTTTCCGGCCATTCGATCGCGAGGCACCACGGGGAAATCAAAAAATCCTCCAGCAGGAGGTCCTCGATCTGCCGGGCGCTCTCCAGCCGGTAGGCATCGAGGTGCACGAGGTTGGTGGGGCCGCGGTGCAGGGTGAAGATGTTGAAGGTCGGGCTCGTGATCACGCCCGGGATACCGAGGCCATGGGCGAGGCCCTGGACAAACGTCGTCTTCCCGACGCCCAGGTCGCCGTGCAGGGCGAGCGTGGTGTCGGGCGGCAGCGCAGCTGCGAGCCGCAGGGCGATGCTGCGGGTCTGTTCGGCGGACGCGGTGACGATCCCCGCGCGCAGGTCAGCGAAGATGTTCGTAGCCACGGAAGTCCTGCAGTTTCAGGGTATCCGGCGGGAGCCGGTCGGGCCGCGCGAAGCGGCCGATGCAGCTCAACGCCACGCGGGGAAAACGCCGGCGCCAGGCGCGGGTGAAGGCCTCGCGGTCGGCGCGGGCGGCGACCGCGAACACCAGTTCGTAGTCCTCGCCGTCGCCGAGTGCCGCGCGCACGTCGGCGCCGCGGCGCCGGGGCAGGGCGGCCGGAGCGAGCGCGGGGACGGAGCCGGTGGGTGTGAGCGCGCGGAGGTCCTTCGCCAGGCCGTCACTCACATCCATCATCGCGCGAACCTCGGCGCGGGCGGCAAGCCAGGCGCCTTCGGCGAGCCGCGGCGTAAAACGGAAGTGGTGTCCGGAGTGAAGCGTGTGGCCAAGCGCACCGGTGACATAGATCCAGTCGCCCACGCGGGCGCCGGCACGCGTGAGCACGCGGCTGGTGGTCGCCTCGCCTGTCAGGGTGAGACTGGCGGCGAGCACGCCGTCGGCCTGGGCCACGTCGCCGCCGACGACCGCGACATCGAAGCGGCGGGCGGTCGCGGCAAGGCCGCGATAGAACTCGCGCACCCACGCGGTGCGGGTGCGGGCGTCGAGCGTCAGCGCGATGACGGCGGCGCGCGGACGGCCGCCCATCGCGGCGATGTCGCTCAAGTTGCGCTTGAGCAGCTTGGCGCCCACGTCGCGCGCGGGGATCGAGGCATCGAAGTGGCGGCCGAAGATCACGGGATCGACGGTGATGAGCTGGCGGTGCGGGGAGGGCGGCAGGACGGCGCAGTCGTCGCCGATGCCGTACGGCGCGCCCGGGTTGGCGCGGCCGAGCCAGGTGCGGATGGACGCGATGAGGGCCTCCTCGCCGAGGGCGGCGACGGATTCAGCGCGGCGCGACGTGAACGGCTGCATGGTCATCCGACACGGCTCACGTCCCGACGCCGCAGAAGATCATCGCGATCGTGTTCAGGTTAAACAGCGCGTGCGCGACGATGACGGTGCCGATGTGTCCGGTGCGTTCGTAGGCCAGGGAAAAAAGGAGCGAGAGCACCAGGAGCGGCAGGAAGCTGGCGAAGCCCTCGAGCGTGACCCAGTTGACGTGCAGCGCGGCGAAGAAGACGCCGGGGAGCAGGAGCGCGAGGAAACGCGGCGCGAGCGTCAGGAGAAAACGGAAGAGTCCGGCGCGGAAGATCAGCTCCTCGGCGACCGGCGCGATGGCGACAGCGAGCAGGACGAGCGAGGTGATCTGCCAGCCCGACTCCGCCTCGAGAAACATCCGGATCAGGTCCTGGCGCTCGGCGGGCACGCCGAAGAGCCGCAGGAGGAGATCCCACGCCTGGCCGGTGGCGTGAAGGATGGGCATGGCGATGAGGAAGGTGACGACGCCCGACCGCAGGATGCGGCCGAGACCGATCTCCGCCTGGCGCCGATAGCCCGGGCAGCGGGCGGCGTAGAAGATCACTCCCAGCAGCATGCCGATCTGGGCGGCGGCACCGCCGGCAACGATCGCGATATCGCCGCGGAGGCCGTTGGCGCGGATCAGCAGGTTGGCGCCAAAGGAAGCGATGAACATTCCCAGCGTCACGAAGGCGATGAGGATGAGAAGCTCGGTGATTTCGGGTTTCCATGCCGGCAGCGGCGAAGGCCGCGCGTTCAGGCGGGCTGCGGGCGAGGCCACGTGCCGCCACAGCAGGACGAGACCTCCCAGGGAGAGGAGAATCTCGAAGACGAGCATGGGGAGGGCGAAGCCGGACATGAGGGAGAGAGTGCTGAGGAATTTCCGGGCGCCTGCAACGACAGAGAATCGGTCGAACTGCTGGTGCGTCCGGCGGACCTCACCCGATAAAAAAGGCCGCCCGGGAGGGGCGGCCTGTAAGTGAGCGAAGCGGACGCGGGTTACTTGATCTTCCCGTGGTCGTACACCACGCGGCCATCGCAGATCGTGGTGACGACCCGGCCGGTGAAGTTGCGTCCGTGCCAGGGCGAGTTGCTCGATTTGCTGAAGCCGGCCTTGGCGTCGTAGCGCCAGACCTTCTCCGGGTCGAACAGGCAGACATCGGCGGGGGCGCCGGCGGCGAGCGTGCCCGCGGGGAGGTTCAGGAGTTGCGCGGGCCGGCGCGTCATCAGGTCGACGACGGCGGGCAGCTTGAAGCGGTTCTGGCCGACGAGCACCTCGAGCGACACGGCGAGGGCGGTTTCGAGTCCGATGATGCCGTTGGGCGCGAAATCGAACTCGCGGTCCTTCTCCGACTCGGTGTGCGGGGCGTGGTCGGTGGCGATGCAGTCGAGCGTGCCGTCGCGCAGGCCGGCGATGATCGCGCGCCGGTCCTCCTCGGTGCGGATCGGCGGGTTCATCTTGAAGTTGGTGTCGTACGTCGCGAGCGCGGCGTCGGTCAGCGCCATGTGGTGCGGGGTGCCTTCCGCGCTGATGCGCACGCCGCGGCCCTTGGCGCGGCGGATCATGTCCACCGAGAAACGCGAGGAAATGTGCTGGAGGTGGATGTGGGCGCCGGTGTGTTCGGAGAGGATGATGTTGCGCGCCACGATCAGGTCCTCGGCGGCGTGCGGCCAGCCGCGCAGGCCGAGGCGAACGGACATCGGGCCCTCGTTCATTACGGCGCCCTGGGTCATCGAATGATCCTGGCAGTGGTCCATGACCGGCAGGTCGAACATTTTGGCGTATTCGACGGCGCGGCGCATGAGCTCGTTGGATTGCACGCAGTCGCCGTCGTCGGTGATCGCGACCACGCCGGCGCGCTTGAGCGAACCGATCGGGGCGAGCGCCTGGCCCTTCTGGCCCACGGTGATGCAGCCGGTGGGCAGGACCTTGATGACGGCGTCGCGGGTGATCGCGTCCTTCATGTACTGGATCGTCCCGGCGTTGTCGGCGACGGGGGAGGTATTGGGCATGCAGACGACGGTGGTGAAACCACCGGCGGCGGCGGCGCGGGAGCCGGTGGCGATCGTCTCCTTGTGCGTCTGGCCGGGCTCGCGGAAGTGGACGTGGATGTCGACGAGGCCGGGGCAGGCGACGAGCCCGCGGGCGTCGATCTGGCGCGCGCGCTTCCGGGCGGCGACGGGAAGGGAGGGAACAATCTTGCCCTCGGCGATGAAGAGATCGCCGGTCTCGTCGCGCTTGGAGGCGGGATCGATGACGCGGGCGTGGCGGATCCAAAGATTAGGCATGGTTGGTAAGGGCCCAGGAGGCTCGAAAGAGGGACGGCGGTTTACTCGGTCGGCATCACGTTCTCGGGCTGGCCGCCCGAGCACAGGTAGAGGGCAGCCATGCGCACGGCGATGCCGTTGGTGACCTGCTCGAGGATCACGCTGCGCTCGCCGTCGGCGAGTTCGCTGTCGATCTCGACGCCGCGGTTGATCGGGCCCGGGTGCATGATAATGGCGCGCGGGTTGAGCCAGGAGGCGCGGGTCTTGTTGAGACCGAACATGCTGGTGTACTCGCCCAGCGAGGGGAACAGGCCGGCGGCCTGGCGCTCGTGCTGGATGCGGAGGAGCATGACCACCTCGGCGTCGGCGAGGGCGGACTTGAGGTCGTGCGAAACCTCGACGCCCATGTCGGTGAACCCGTGCGGCACGAGGGTGGAGGGACCCACGAGCGTGACGGCGGCGCCCATTTTCGTAAGGGCGTAGATGTTGGAGCGGGCGACGCGGCTGAAGAGGATGTCGCCCAGGATGACCACCTTGCGGCCGCGGAGGGAGCCGAGGTGCTCCTTCATGGTGAAGGTGTCGAGCAGGCCCTGGGTGGGATGCTCGTGGGCGCCGTCGCCGGCGTTGATCACCGGGATGTCGAGGATGCGCGAGAGGTAGAGCGGCGAACCTGCGGCGGCGTGGCGGATGACGATGAGGTCCGCCTGGAGCGCCTGGATGTTCTGCGCGGTGTCGCGCAGCGTCTCGCCCTTGGTCGTGCTGCTGCTCGCGGCGTCGAAGGAGATGACGTCGGCGCTCAGCCGCTTGGCGGCCATGTCGAACGCCATCCGCGTGCGCGTGCTCGGCTCGAGGAAGAGGTTGACGATGGTCTTGCCGCGCAAGGCCGGGACTTTGCGAACGGAGCGTTTAAGCGTGCGCTTGAACGCGGCGGCGGTCGCGTGGATTTGTTCGATCTCGGCGAGCGAGAGCTCCTCGAGCGTGAGCAAGTGACGTCGGTGCCAGGGCATGGAAGTGCGAAAAGAGGTGGGCGGGGACGAGGCGGAGGGCGGAGCGGAGTGGCGGCGGGGCGTCACTTCGCGGACTGCTGGGCAGCCAGGGGCGCGGACTCGATGCGGAGCACGTCGCGTTGGGGATTGGCCGGGTCGAGCTTGACGACGACCTTCTCGGATTCGGCGACGGCGAGGCTGAGGCCGGTGTAGTCGGCGGCGATGGGGAGCCGGCGCGCGCCGCGGTCGACGAGGACGGCGAGCTCGACCTTGGTCGGACGGCCGTGGTCGAAGAGCTCGTCGAGGGCGGCCTTCACCGTGCGGCCGGAGAAGAGCACGTCGTCGACCAGGATGACCGTGGCGCCATGGACGTCGGCCGGGATATGGGTCGGCACGAACTCCTTCGGGACCGGGTGGCGGGCGATGTCGTCGCGATGAAAGGAAATGTCGATCACGCCGGCCTGGACGGTGCGGCCCGGGGCGTGCCGGCCGATGGCGGCGGCGAGGCGGCGGGCGAGTTCGACGCCCCCGTTGGCGATGCCAAGGAGGAGGAGCTTCGGTTTGCGCGCGTGCTGCTGGGAAATGGCGGCGGCGAGCTGCTCGATGGCAGCATGGATTTCGTTCGCGCCAATAGTCTGGAGTTTGGCCACGAGGCATCCTTCTGACGCGTGCGGCGAAGTCTGGGAAGAACTTTTTGTGTCGCCGTGTCCGGTCGCCGTGCGGCTCCCCTGGTGGTCGCGCGAGAGCGGCGGGGAAAATTTGGCTTGCCGTACCAACCGTACTAGTGCAGCTAGTACAGCACCATGCTGCCGTTCTCGATCGAGTTGAAGCCGGGACTGCCGGTGGCGGAGCAGATCCTGTTCGCGGTGAAGCGGGCGGTGGTCGCGGGGCAGTTGCGGCCGGGCGACAAGTTCCCCTCGGTGCGGGTGCTGAGCCAGGAACTGCGGGTGAATCCGAACACGGCGCACAAGGTGGTGGCCTCGCTGGTGGCGGAGGGGGTGCTGGTGACGACGCCGGCGGTGGGCAGCGTGGTGGCGGCGCCGGCGGCGGGCGGGCGGCGGGAGAAGGCCGAACTGCTGGGCGACGAGGTGGAGCGGCTGGTGGTTGAGGCGCGGAAGCTGGGTGTGCCGCTCGAGGACGTGCAGGCGTCGGTGGCGGCGCACTGGCGCAAGCTCGGCGGCAAATAGCGATTTTCATGAACATCATCGAGACGCACGGGTTGACGCGGCGCTTTGGGCGGACGGAGGCGGTGCACGGGCTGGACCTGGAGGTGCCGGCGGGCAGCGTATTCGCGCTGCTGGGACCGAATGGCGCGGGGAAGACCACGACGATCAAGCTGATGCTCGATTTGCTGCGTCCCACGCACGGCTCGGCGACGGTGCTGGGCGTGGATTCCCGCCGGCTCGGCGAGCGGGAGAAGGCGCAGATCGGTTACGTCTCCGAAAACCAGGAACTGCCACTCTGGATGACGGTGCGGCAGCTCCTGGACTACTGCCGGCCGTTTTATCCGACCTGGGACCGGGACCTGGAGAAGGCGTTGCTGGCGCAGTTCGCGTTGCCGGAGGAGCGGAAGTTGAAGCACCTCTCGCGCGGGATGCTGATGAAGGCGGCGCTGCTGTCCTCGCTGGCGTACCGGCCGAAGCTGCTGGTGTTGGACGAGCCCTTCAGCGGGCTGGACCCGTTGGTGCGGGACGAGTTCATCCGCGGCGTGCTCGAGGTGTCGACGCAGGGTGAGTGGACAGTGTTCGTGTCCTCGCACGACATCGACGAGGTGGAGCGGCTGGCGGACCGGGTGGCGATGATCGAGGCCGGGCGGCTGCGGCTGGCGGAGACGACCGAAGCACTGCAGCAGCGTTTTCGGCAGGTAGAGGTGAGCCTGGATGACGGCACGGCGGACCTGGCGAACGTGCCCGCGACGTGGCTCGAGGTGGAGCGCAGCGGGAGTCTGGTGCGGTTCGTGGCGTCGGACTACGAGCGGGCGGCGACGGAGCAGGCGTGTCGGGAACGGTTCCCGCGGGCGAGCGTGGTGGCGAAGCCCATGACGCTGCGGGAGATCTTTCTGGTGCTGGCGCGCGCCGGTCGCGCGGCGGCCGGTCAGGAGGTGGGCCGGTGAAGCTGATCTGGCATATCGCGGCCAAGGACATGCGCCGGCTGGCCTGGCCGGTGGCGCTCTGGCTGCTGCTGGTGGTGGCGGGACCGGTGCTATTGCTAAGGGCAGGGCCCTCGAGCCCACCGTTCGCCAGCGATCTGTACGCGATCGGCGCCTATGTCTCCGTCGTGATGATACTGCAACTGGTCACCGGCTACATGCTCGCCGGCGGTATCGTACAGCAGGACGTCCTGGTCGGGACGACGACGTTTTGGCGCACCCGCCCCATTGCCCCCTTGCGGCTGCTGACCGCAAAGCTGCTCGCGGCGGTGCTGCTGTTCCTTGTCGCGCCCGTACTCTTGCTCGTGCCGATTTGGTTTCGGTGCAGCTTCACGCCGGCCGACGTCCTCGGCTGCGCGTGGAGCTTCTGCGGACTGCAACTCGTCGTGCTCGTGCCCGGCTTGCTGGTTGCCTCGCTGACGCGGAATGCCGGGCACATGTTTATCGCGTCCGTGGTTTTCCTCGTGGCCGTGATGTTTTGCGCCGGGCGCCTCTTCCAGACGCCCTCCTTTAGCCAGGACTTGGAGGTTTTGGGCCCGGTTGATCGGACGCTCCTGCTCGGGCTGATGGTTGCCGGAGCGTTGGTGTTGCTGGTCGGCCAGTACCTGGGACGGAAGACGTGGGCGATTTGGGCGGTGCTGGTCGCGGGATTGGTGGCGCTGCGGTTTTGGGGACAGGTTTTCCCGACTGGGCACCTTCGATTCGAGGAGGCTCCGTGGCCGGCGGCGGGTGTGCGGCCAGCGGAGCTCAAAGTCACGTGGGCGACAGTCGGAGATCGACCCGGGAGTATCGAAGTCCGAAGCGGTGAGCAGGAGGGCGCGTACTTGGCGCCGGTCTATGGGCGCGGGGTGATTCTATCCGCGGGGCGTGAGCAGCCAGTCGTGTTGCGGCCCCTGGGCGAATGGGGAGAGGAGCAACTCACCGATTGGCGTCCGCCTGCCGCTCTGGTTTGGCACTTGGGGATGATCCGCCCGGATGGCAGGCCGTTGCGGCAGGAGCCCGGCCCAGGGCGGTTCAAAGGCGAACTCCTGTTCCGCCGCCTGCACTTCACCTCATTTCCGGACGTTGCGATGCAGCCGGGCGCGATGTGGCGCAGCGGCAGCGAAATCCGGCAGTATCTGGGTGCCGAACGGAGCGGGGACACGCGCTGGCGACTCGCCTTCCTCGAACGGAGACCCACGAGCGAGGTCTCGAGCTTTTCCGCCCGGCTGGGGAATGAGTTGGCGCTGCGGGGCTGGGCGGTGCGTCCGTTCCTGCACAACCTCCGGACGGGCGAACTATGTCGCCTCGTTGCTCCTTCAACGGCCGAGGTCTCGGCCAACGGAGTGACCGCGCGCGTCGCGGCCTACCTTGTACCCGATCTGGCCACGGAGTGGGTCACATCGCCGCGCGTCCCCACGACGATTCGCTGGGTCGAAATCACGAGTGACCGAATGGTGAGCCAGCCGGTTGACGTCGCCGCTGAGGGGGAAGTCGCGCCATGAACACCATCATCGCAATCATCAAAAAGGACCTGCGGCGGGTACTGCCGCTTCTGATCGGACTGTGGCTGGCGGTCGCAGTTGAGCTCGGGTTAGGCTTCGCCGCCTTCCTCGACGTCGGGCTGACCTTCCCGACGATTGCCTCCGGTCTGGCGTGGCCGAAGGGAATCGTTGCCGCGCTCACGTTTCTCATCACGGCGATGGTGGTGCAGGAAGACCCTGTGGTCGGAACGCGGGCCTTCTGGCAGACCCGCCCGATTGGCACGTGGCGACTGCTGACGGCGAAGCTCAGCGTCCTGCTGCTCGGGCTCATCGCAGTGCCGATCCTGCTGCATGGGCCATGGTGGTGGTACTTTGATCTGACTTTGACTCAAGTGGGCGGGGTGGTCGTTGGGGTGGCGCTCCTGCAACTCGTCGTGGTGCTGCCTGCCGCGGCGATGGCGGCGCTGACCGACACCTTTAGCCGGGTTCTGATTTGGTCGCTGGCGGTAGCGGCCGCGCTCGGGGCCGGGGCGCTGTTCTGGAGTGGATTCGTGGTTGGCGTCTCGGGAGGCGCTGTTTGGTCCTTTGCTGTCTTGCAGCTGGCGTTGGTTGTCTTCGCGGCTGTCGCGGCGATCGTTCTCGTCCTGCAGTACACATTCCGCCGAACGGCGCTGTCCGTTGCGGTGCTCGTACTGGGTCTGGCCGGAAGCGGATTTGCCGGGCGTCTCGCGGAAGAGGCGATCCAGGCGAGCACGGAGGGGGGCAATTCGCGCGTCTGGCGCTTGGAGACCGAGAATGTGCGCGACCCGCAGGTGAAGGTCCGGTCTGCCTCAGCATACGGATTACCTGACCGAACGACCCGAGTGCGCTTGGACGTCGAGGTGGATGTCCCGCCGCACTATTTGGATATCTACCAGTGCGAACTGGTTTCGGCTCGCTCGCTCCTCGTTTGGCCAGATGCCTCAGAGACGAAGCTGAGAATGCAGTTCGGGCGGCGGGTATCACAAGCGCCACTCCGTCATGCGCTGGGTATGCCCGAACCAGTCGCTGACCCCGAGACGCAGCGCTGGTTCACGGCCCGGGCCTCCAGGCCGCCGCCGCAGCGGCGTGCGACGGCGTTGACGTTGTCGGGTCGTGGCGCGGGGTTCCTGCCGCGGATCCCTGCGGCACCGAGATTGGAACTAACGGCGCAGTTGCGGATCCTGCGTCCTTTGGTGCTCGGAGAAATTGGCTTGCACCAGGGTGCGTGCCTTCGGAGGGCTGGCTCTGCATTTCTAGTGGAGTCCGTTTCGACCGAACGGAGGGTCACCAGACGCACGTCATTGCCCCACGAATCACTGGACGTGACCATGCGCGTGGCGCGCGTGATGTCGGCGGCGGAGCTACTGTTGGGGCAGCAAACTTGGCGGGCTGACGCACCCGTTTACGTGTTTCTCAACCGGCAAATGAACGAGGTCGTGCGAGCCGACCGCATCTGGCCGGCGAGCGGCGTCTGGGTCGGCGGGATGATCATCACACCTTCGACGTCGCCCGCCCCGAGCACGATGACGGTCTGGCGTCGGGGAGATGCTTGGGTGCTTGCCGATCCTCAGTACGCCGAGCACCTGACACTCGCGGTGGTCGGATGGGACGAGGTGGCGCGAGCGCCGGTGAAGGCCTCGGTCGAGGCGTTGCAGCGGAAGCGGTAGTTCACACGCGATTGGGTCGGCAGGGAGGATGCGGTGAGCAGTCGGCGCGAATTACATAATTTCATGAACTTCATTGACAGGTTCTTCTTTCATCTGAAATAGATCCAGCCCGGCTTCCGGGCTCCCCGGGGGCCTTCTTTCATGCGCCGCGTCATCCGTCTCGTTCCGAGGCTATCGTTGTCGCTCCCAGCGGAGGCAACCGGCTGTGCGCACGCCTAACGTTCCTCTCCATGGCCAAGACCAAGGCAGCCACGATCACTGATGTCGCCAAGGCGGCGGACGTGTCCCTCGGGACCGTTTCCCGCGTGCTGAACAACTACGCGGACGTGAACGCCGAGATCCGCGCGCGCGTGCTGAATGCGGCACGGGAGCTGAACTACACGCGGCTGCGCCAGCGACGGTCCGCACCGGCCGCGCCGGCGGCGCCCACGCAGCTGGGCAACATCGCGATCATCATCTTCGGCATGGAGGACACCCTCGCGCACCTGCCGGTCATCGGCGCGGCGCTCCAGGGCATCGAGCACGCGCTCGCCGGGCTGGGCCGGAATATCATGATCGCCAACGTGCCGCGCGGGGACCGCGTGCCGCCGTTCCTGGCGGAGAAACGCGTTGATGGGCTGATCCTGAAGGGCCCGAACCAGGGCGTCCTGCCGCCCGAGGCCGAGTGCGAGTTGCTCGCGCACGTTTATCGCATCCCCCACGTGTGGCTGATGGGCCGGCTGGAGAACGCGCGCGGCGACCACTGCAACTTCGACACGACGGTCGCGACGCGGCTGGTCGTGCAGCATTTCCGCGACAAGGGGCATCGGCGGCTCGGCTTCCTGAACCCGAAGCCGGGGCAGACGCAGTTCGAGCGGCTCAAGACGGGCTTCATGGCCTGCGCGGACCGCGCGGGCTGCGAGGCAACGATCCTGGAGAGCGAGCGACGCGATCCGCTGGTGTGGCCGCTGCCGGCCACGACGCAGCAGGGCAACGTGAATACGCTGGTCGACCGCTGGATCAAGCTGCCGGTGAAGACGCGGCCGACCGCGCTGTTCGTACCGTCGGACCGGGCGGCGGTGCAGCTCTATTCGGCGCTCGAGCGGCGCCGCCTGCGCGCGGGCGTCGATGTGAGCGTGGTCTCGTGCAACAACGAGATGTCCCTGGTGATGGATTTGAACCCGGCGCCGACGGCCATCGACGTGCATGCGGACTTCATCGGCCGCCGCACCGTGGACCAGCTGCTCTGGCGGATGCGGCACCCGGATGAACCGCTCAGCGTGGAGGTGCTCGTCGAGCCCACGCTGGTGGAACGCGATTCCGTCGTGACGCTGGATCACGCCTGAGCCGAACGCGGCATAGCCAACGAACCACGCGCATCGTTCAGCACCGCCCGCGGTCCAGCCCCATGGGCCTCGGGGTGAAGGCACAAGGGGCGGATGATCAGCAAGGCCTTCGGTTAACCACGAATGGCTGAAGAGCACGAGTGATCAGCTCACGCGCGATGGGAACCGCGAAAGGCGCGAACGGGCGCGAAAACCTGGGGTGGGCGGGCGCTGGGGGCGAAGGCGTGAGCGGGAGCGAGGACCGAGGGTTTTCGCGGCTGGGTTCGCGGGCGTTCGCGGTGAGCTCAGGTATTGGGGAAGGGGGCGCTGAACCGCGCGTGCGACGTTGGCAGGTTGCAGGTTTGAAGGTTGCCGGTTTCGAACCAAGGAAGGTCGGGGCAGACGACCGCGTGTTCGTGGCTGATCGCGGTTCAGACCGGACTTAACCACGAATGCATACGAAGGGACACGAATGTGGAGGGACGGAGGATGGGAACCGCGAAAGGCGCGAACGGGCGCGAAAACCTGGGGTGGGCGGGCGCCGGGGGGAAGGCGTGAGCGGGAGCGAGGACCGCGGGCTTTCGCGGCTGGGTTCGCGTCGTTCGCGGTGAGCTTAGGTATTGGGGAAGGGGGCGCTGAATCGAGCGTGCGACGTTGGCAGGTTGCAGGTTTGAAGGTTGCCGGTTTCGAACCAAGGAAGGTCGGGGCAGACGACCGCGTGTTCGTGGCTGATCGCGGTTCAAACCGGGCTTAACCACGAATGCATACGAAGGGACACGAATGTGGAGGGACGGAGGATGGGAACCGCGAAAGGCGCGAACGGGCGCGAAAACCTGGGGTGGACGGGCACTGGGTGCGAAGGCGTGAGCGGGAGCGAGTACCGAGGGTTTTCGCGGCTGGGTTCGCGTCGTTCGCGGTGAGCTTAGGTATTGGGGAAGGGGGCGCTGAATCGCGCGTGCGACGTTGGCAGGTTGCAGGTTTGAAGGTTGCCGTTTCCGAACCACGGACGGTTGGGGAAGACGACCGCGAGTGTTCGCGGCCGTTCGCGGTTCAAACCGGACTTAACCGCGAATGCACACGAAGGGAGACGAATGTGGAGGGGCGGAGGAGGGTGACCGCGAAAGGCGCGAAGGGGCGCGAAAACCTGGGGTGGGCGGGGGCGCGTTGAACCGCGCGTGCGACGTTGGCAGGTTGCAGGTTTGAAGGTTGCCGGTTTCGAACCAAGGAAGGTCGGGGCAGCCGACCGCGAGTTCTCGTGGCTGGGCTCGCGGTGACCTCAGGTTTTGACGTCGGAGGCTGAGACCGAAGGGGAACGAGGCGCGCGAAGGAGACGACGCGGGCGGCGCGGGCAACCGTCGCCTCCTTCAGCGTTCAGACTTTCAGCTTTTCAGCCCATTTTCTTGAGGCTGGCGCGGCGGAAGGTGAGTTGCTCGACGTTCTCGGGGCGGTGGCCGCCGAAGAGGAGGCTGGCGAGGTAGCCTACGCCGAAGAGCACCGCATGGCTGAACACGCCGATGAGGATCGGGTTCATCTCGAAGTTGAACGGCAGGTCCAGCACGCGGTGCTTCG
Source organism: Opitutus sp. ER46 (assembly GCF_003054705.1). Lineage (NCBI taxonomy): Bacteria > Pseudomonadati > Verrucomicrobiota > Opitutia > Opitutales > Opitutaceae > Opitutus > Opitutus sp. ER46. Next base: position 42,803 of record NZ_QAYX01000015.1, on the reverse strand, counting down.
GCTCGGTGAGGAGTCCCCACGCAGTGAACACCGCGCAGGCGAAGATGCCGATATAGCACCCGCGGCGGGTGGCGCGGCGCGTGAGAAAGCCCAGGAAGAACAGGCCGAGCATGCCGCCCGAGAGGATCGCCGCGACGGTCACGCCTCGCTCCATCACGGAGGCGGCGCCGGCGGTGGGACGCATCAGGTACGCCACCGCCATCGCGAGCAGGCCGGCGACCACGACCATGAGGCGGCCGACGCGGAGCCGGGTGCGGTCGGCCATGTTAGGGACGAAGTGGCCGACGTGGTCGGTCGTGATCACGGTCGCGATGCTGTTCAGGTCGGCGCTGATCGAGGACATCGTGGCGGCGATGATCGCGGCCAGGATGAGGCCGACGAAGCCGGCCGGCATGTAGTGCACGATGAAATGCGGCACGATGTTGTCACTCAGCTCCGGGCCGGCGTTGCCGGTCAGCTTGTAGTAGCCGTAGAGGCACGCGCCGATCGTCATGAACGTCGCCCAGACCGGGACGCACAGGAAGCCGTTCCAGAAGGCGCCGCGGCTGGCGTCGCGGTCGGTGCGGGCGATCAGGTAACGCTGCACCATGTGCTGGTCGGCGATGTAGCGGCGGCACCAGTTGCCGAGGTACGCGAGCAGGAAGATCCACTGCGTCGTGACCTCCGGGTCGAAGAGCGATTTCCAGCTGAACTCGAAGGAGCCGAGACCAAAGCGACCGTCGCGCCAGGCCTCCACGACGACCGCGCCTGGGGCGCCGGCCTCGGGTGCGAAAACGAGCCGCCCGATCATCATCAAGGCGGCGCCGATGAGGACGGAGCCCTGGATGACGCTCGACCAGACCACGGCCTCCATGCCGCCGATCATCGTGTAGAGAATCGTGAAACCCGCGGTCCAGAACAGCACGTCGGTGAGGTTCCACCCGGTCATGATGTTCAGGGCGATCGCGGTCGTGAGGAGAGTGAGCCCGAGATCGAACACGCAGGAGGCGACGAACCCGGCCGAGGCGTAGAGCCGGCCGCCGACGCCGAAGCGCTGCCCGATGTACTCGTACGCGCTCATGCCGATGACGTGGCGGTAGAATGGGACGATCACGCGCGAGACGAAGATGAGCACGAACAGCAGCGAGGCGTTCCCCAGCAGGAGGATCATGCCCTTCTGATAGACGGTCGCCGGGTGTCCGATCACGGTGCTGCTGCTGATCAGTGCGGCCATGAGCGCCATCGCGACGGCCCAGGCGGGCATGGAGCGGCCGGCCACGAAGTAGTCCTCGGAGGTCTTCTGGCGGCGCGAAACGATGAACGTGAGCGTGACGATACCCACCGCGTAGGCGGCGAGCACGAGGTAGTCCAAGGTATGGAGGTTCAAGGGGAGGGGCGGGGGCGAGGTGACAGACGCACCTGCGTTCGAAGCGTTGCTGGTGGGCAGGTGCCCGGGAGGCGTTGGGTGTGGCGGGACGTCGGGCCCGCATCAATCCCGCAGATTGCGGTACCGTCTCGTAGCTCGCACCGGGCGCGCGGCACGGCGGGACGCGTCCCGGTTGAAGACGCCTCGACGGAGCGAGGCTGGGGCGGGACGCCCGCGGCGAGCCTCAATGGTGCGCGCTCGGCCGGACCAGCTCAAGGTTGCGCCTGGCCTCGGGGTACTCCGGTTTGATCTGAAGGGCGGCGGCGAAGCGGTCGGCGGCCTCCGCGGGCCGGCCGAGCCGGAGCAGGACCACGCCGGCGTTGTTGTGGGCCTTGGCGAACTTCGGGTCGTGAGCGAGGGCGCGGTCGTAGGCGGCGAGCGCGGCCTCGGGCTGGCCGGCGCGGGCGAGCGAGTTGCCAAGGTTGTAGTGGGCCTCGGGCATCGCGGGGTCGATCGCCAGCGTTTGGCGGAGAACCGTGAGGGATTCGTCGACGCGACCGGCGTCGAGGAGCGCGATGCCAAGATTGTTCAGCGCGCGGGGATTGCCCGGGTGGAGCCGAAGCGATTCGCGCAGCGCGGCGATGGCCTCCGCCGGTTGGTGCAACTGCACGTAGGCTTGGCCGAGGTTGTAGTGGGCGTCGGCGTAGTTCGCCTTGTTCCTCATCGCGGCGCGGAACTCGGTGATGGCCTCCTGCAACTGGCCCCGGCGCAGGAAGACCACGCCGCGGTTGTTGTGGGCGTCGGCATAGTTGGGGGAGATCGCGATCGCGCGCTCGATGTGGACCATGGCCTCCTCGTTGCGCCCGCGCTTGAGGAGCGCGTTGGCGAGGTTGTTGGCGGCGCGGGCGTTGCCGGGATTCACGGCCACGGTGTTAGTCCAGACGGCGAGTTCGCTGGCGAACACCGGGTTGCGCGCGACCGTGGCGAGTCCGAGCGCGGCGGCCGCGGCGCCAAACAGCAGCGGGCCGCGGCGGCCGAGGGCGCGCGTACCGGCGATGGCGACGAAGGCGGCGAGGCCGGCGAGCGGCAGGTAAAGGCGGTTCTCCGCGCACGGCTGCTGGACGACGGGTACGATACTGGAGGAAGGCGCGAGCGTGAGGAAGAACCAGGCGGCGGCGAAGCCCGCGGCGGGGCGGCGGACGAGGGCCCACATCGTCGCGATGAGCGCGAGGAACAGCAGGAGCGCCTGTGGCCACACTGCGGCGAAGTCGCCCACGTAGAAGTTGGTCCCATAGTCGAAGACGAGCGGATGCGGCCAGGCGGCGACTTGCAGGTATTGCGCGACGGCGCGGATCTCGGTGAGCGCGTAATCGGAGGCGGAGCGGCCGATGCCGAACCCGACGCCGCGGGCGTTGAGCCGCGAATAGGCCATCAGGCCGGCGAGCAGGAGCCAGGTGGAGGCGAGGGCGAGATGACGCCAGCCGTGGCGGCGCACGGCGGCGCCGAAGCTGCCGGCGACGAACGTGCGATCATAGAGCAGCGCCAGCAGCGGCACCGTCACCATGTTCTCCTTCGTGGCCATGCCGAGGGCGGCGCCGGCGACGGCGAGGGTCGTCCAGCCACGCGAGCCCGATTCGAGGCCGCGCGCGAAGGCGTACAAACAGAACACGTACAGCGCGGCCATCAGCCCCTCGGTGCGCTGGGAGGCGTAGTCGACGACGTTGGTCTGCACCGGGTGGAGTGCCCACAGCAGGGCGACGACCACGGCGAGCGGGGTGGCAAGGGCGGCGAACCGGGGCGCGAGGCGCGGACGCCGGAGCGTGTGCCGGGTGAGGAGGAACAGCGCGAGCGCGGCCGCGACATGGATCGCGAGGTTGACCGCGTGAAAACCCGCGGGGCTGTAGCCGCCGAGCGCGTAGTTCAGCGCAAAGGTGAGGTTACCGAGGGGGCGACCACCAATGCCGGCTTCGACCGGCGGCCACAGCACACGGCGCCAGTTACCGAGGTCGCGCAACGAGGTGTTCTGCAGGATTGCCGCATCGTCATCGAAGAAGAAGGCCCCCGGGAAACTGTTGGCGTAGGCGAGACCGATGGCGGCGACGATCAGCAGCGCCGCGAACCAGCGCCGCCACGGGGCCTCCGGATCGGGGACGAAGACTGGCCGAGGCTCCACGACGTGCGGTGGCACCGGTTCCGGCGCGCGCCCGAGGAGTTCAGAAGATTCGGCCATGGAGGAGGCAAAAGTGAGAGTGAAAGCGAGAGTGAAAGTGAAAGTGGGGACGGAGGGACGGGGAACGGAGGCAGGGGGACCGAGTGAGTGGGGACGGGCGGACGGGAGGATGGAGTGGTGGGAGCGGAGGCAGGGAGGCTGCAGACAGGGGGCCGGGGCGGTCGTTCTCGTTGTCGTTTCGGAGCCGCGAGGCAGGATCGCGGTTCAGCAGAGTCTAGCTTGCGCGCACGTTTCGGAACAATCGCGGAAGTGACCGTATTTGGGACGAATGCGAGATTTCTGAGGGATAGGGACGTTGCGCGGACATTTCCGGGCGAAAGAAGGGGTGATCCTCCTGGCGGGACACGGAGGTCACAGAGATCGGAGGAGGGGCACGGAGCAAAGATCCGCGTGGGTCGGCCTTCCTCCGTGTCCTCCTCCGACCTCCGTGCGCTCCGTGACGAGAAAGCGAACGAGAAAGAGAGAGATTTCTCTATACCTCGCGGGTGCGGGCGAGGGCGGCGGCGAGCTTCACGGCCTCAACGAGGCTGCGGGGATCGGATTTGCCGGTGCCGGCCATGTCGAAGTTGGTGCCGTGTTCGACGGAGGTGCGAATGATGGGGAGCCCGAGGGTGATGTTCACACCGCGCCAGATGCCGAGCATCTTCACGGCGACGTGGCCCTGGTCGTGGTACATGGCGACGACGCCGTCGAACTCGCCCTGGAGAGCGCGGAAGAAGACGGTGTCGCCTGGGTACGGCCCGGACACGACCATGCCCAGCTGGCGGGCGGAGGCGATGGCCGGGGCGATGAACTTTTCCTCCTCGTCGCCGAAGAGCCCGTGTTCGCCGGCGTGCGGGTTGAGCCCGGCCACGGCGAGGCGGGGCTTGGCGATGCCGAGACCGCGGATCGCGGCATGCGTCAGCGTAATGACACTTAGGATGCGCTCGGGCTGGACGCGCTCGATGGCGACACGCAGCGGCACGTGCGTGGAGACGTGGCTCACGCGCAGGCCGTCGGCGGCGAGCATCATCGTGGCGTCGGGCGCCTGGCAGAGTTCGGCGAGGAGCCCGGTGTGGCCGTCGTAGTGATAACCGGCCTGGTTCATCGACTCCTTGTTGATGGCGGAGGTGACGATGGCGCCCACGCGGCCGGCGAGGGCGAGCTCGGCGGCGGTCTTCACGCATTCGTACGCGGCCTTGCCGGCCATGGGGTCGACGCGGCCGAGCTGGAGCCGGGCGGCGTCGACGTTGGCGAGATCGAGCACCTCGATCATGCCATGGCGGCCGGTGGTCTCGGCGACGGCGCGGACGGCCCGGACCGTGACGTTGACGCCGGTGTAGCCGAGGGCGCGCTGGAGCGTGGCGGCGTCGCCGACGACGAGGGGGCGGCAGAGCTGGTAAAGCTCGGGGCCGGCGAGGGCCTTGGTGATGATTTCGGGGCCGGTGCCGGCGGGGTCGCCCATGGTGATGGCGACGAGGGGGAGCGGGGACGAGTTCATGCGGCGGGATCGGGACGACGTGGGGTGCGGGCGAGCTAGAGCGCCTGGCGATAAATCTGCTCGATGTCAGCGGCGGAGAGCTCGCGCGGGTTGTTCTTGAGGAGGCGCGTGACTTTGAGCGCGGAGGCGGTGAGGCCGGCGATGTGCTCGGCCTTGACGCCGACGGCGGAGAGCCGGGTCGGCACGTTGCAGGCGGCGCAGAGCGCCTCGAGCCGGTCGACGCCGCGGGCGGCGATGTCGGCGGCGGGACCACTGACGGTGACGCCGAGGGCGCGCGCGATCTCGGCGTAGCGCTCGGGGGCGGCGGGCAGGTTGTACTTCACCACGTGGGGCAGGAGGAGGGCGTTGGAGAGCCCGTGAGGGAGCCGAAACTCGCTGCCGAGCGGGTAGGCGAGGGCGTGGACGGCCGCGGTGTTCACCGGCCCGAGGCAAAGCCCGCCGTAGAGACTGCCCAGCGCGACGGCGGAACGGGCCTCGAGGTCGTCGCCCTGTTTCACGGCGCGCTCGAGATTTCCGGCGATGAGCCGGATGCCCTCGAGCGCGTAGAGATCGACGATCGGATGGGCGAAGCGGTTGGCGTAGGCCTCGAGGCAGTGCACGAGCGCGTCGATGCCGGTCGCGGCGGTGAGGGCGGGCGGGCAGGTGACGGTGAGCTGAGGGTCGACCAGCGCGATATCGGGCACGAGGTGCGGGCTGATCACCGCCTTTTTCAACTGATCCGCGGGATCGTAGAGGATGGCGTTGGGCGAGACCTCGCTGCCGGTGCCGGCGGTCGTGGGGACGCAGGCGAGGACGACGCGGCGCGCGGGGAGGAGCCCGGTGCCGAAGTACCGACCGACCGGCTCGGATCGGCCGTGCATGCCGGCCAGGAGCTTGGCCACGTCGAGCGCGCTGCCACCGCCGATGCCGACCACGGCATCGAGGGCGGAGGATCCGACCTCCGCCCGCAGCGCGTCGAGCGCGGCCACGTCGGGCTCGGCCGGCACGGAGTAGAGCGGGACGACCTCAAGCCCGGCGGCGCGCAGTGGGGCGGCGAAAGCTTCGGCGGTCGCCGCGATGGCCGGCGACGAAACCAGCGCGACGCGCCGGCAGCCACGCTCGGCCAGGAGGCGGCCACAGGAGGCGGAAGAACCGGGGCCGAACGTGAGGGTGCCGGCCTGAAGCAGGGTGAGGGGGCGCGACGAAGCGAAGATCATGGCGAGGTGACGTTCACGCCGGGGCTTTCATGGAAGCGAGGCGCAAAACGGGCAACCCGAGTGGGTTTCATGAAAAAATCTTGGTCAAGATCGTAATTTCACTGACGCCGCGGACGCCGTCCCCGGGCGCGGCCCATGCATCGGGACTCCGAGGGCAAATCGGCGGATTTACGGGGCGATGTCGGGCTGTTGCGGCTGACTGGCGGCAAGGCGGCGGACCGGCCGGCCGAAAATGGCATTGACAACAGTTTCAATGAAACGGCTCAATATTGCTGTTGTTTCAGATGAAATAACGCCCGGCTGGTGGAGCCGGGGCAAACCTCACCTAACACCCCATGATTACTCGGATCGGCAGATTCCCGTTTGGGAAATTCGTTTCCGCAACCCGCCGTTCGCTGGCGTCGCGTTTCCTCGCGCCGCTCTGCGCTCTGCTCGTTGCGTTGGCTATTCTCACTCCGGCGCAGGCGCAGACCGCCGCGACGGGCGTGATCACAGGTCGGGTCCAGAACGTGGACACCGGCTCGTACCTGAACAACGCCCGCGTGCGGGTCATCGGTACGACGCGCGAGGCGCTCACGAATGAATTCGGCGAGTTCCGCATCAGTGGCGTGCCGGCCGGCGAGGCGAAGATCTCGGTCTTCTATACCGGCCTCACCGCGACGGAACAGACGGTGACGGTGCCGGCCGGCGGCAGCGCGACGGTCGACGTCACGATGACGGCCGATGAGGCAAACAAGGTTGTGAAGCTCTCGGAGTTCGTGGTGCAGAGCCAGCGCGAGATGAGCGCGGCGGCGATCGCGATCAACGAGCAGCGGTTCGCGGCGGCCCGCAAGGACGTCGTCTCCACCGATGCCTTCGGCGAGATCAACCAGGGCAACATCGGTGAGTTCGTGAAGTTCCTGCCCGGCATTTCGCTCGACGTGAAGGACGGCAACACGCCTTCCGGCATCATGGTTCGCGGCTTCGACCCGAACTACACCAACGTGACGATGGACGGCGGCCAGCTGGCCAGCACGCTCGTGGCCAACACGCAGACCTCGTCGCGCCAGTTCGTGCTCGAGGGCATGAACATCAACAACATCTCCCGCGTGGAAGTGGTGAAGCTGCCGACGCCGGACATGTCGGCCAACGTGCTTGGCGGTTCGGTGAACTTCGTCACGAAGAGCGCCTTCGAGCGTGTCCGCCCCGAGCTGCGCGTTTCGGCCTACCTCTCGGCGAATGAGAAGGAGATCGATTACGAGAACAGCGCCGGACCGTTCAACGAGAAGACCTACAAGGTGCTCCCTTCGTTCGACATCCAGTACGTGATGCCGGTGAACAAGCGGCTCGGCTTCGTCGTCACCGCGCAGCACTCGAGCCAGTTCTATCTGCAGAACAAGTCGGTCATGGGCTACCGCTTCACCGGCAACGCGAATCCGGCCGGCACGGATCCGACCAAGGCGGTTTCGATCACCGCGCCGTTCGTCAACAGCTTCAACACGAGCTTCGCGCCCAACCGCTCGGACCGCTCCGGTGCCGGCCTGGCCGTCGACTTCAAGCCGTTCGACAATGCGCTCATCAAGCTGAACCTGATGGCGACCGCCCAGAAGCAGCAGACCGCCTCCCGCGGCATCACCTACAACACCGGCAACAACACGCCGGTCACGTGGGATGAGCACAACACGCTCGGCAACGCCAGCGGCGGCTCGATGGGCATGAGCACGAGCTTCCAGGAGCGCCACGCGCTCACGCGCTCGATGGGCCTGATCTTCGAGTTCGACAAGAACGACTGGCGCTGGGAGTCGGGTTTCAACTACTCGAACGCCAACAACCGCACGCGCGACATGGCCAAGGGCTTCTTCCGCTCGATCAGCGTCACGCTGCCCGGCGTCGCCCGCGTCAACCTGCGGGACTTCGACACCTCGCAGGGCAAGGTCGGCACCACGGAGGTTTACAATGCGGCGGGCACGCGCATCGACGAAACCAACTTGAGCAACTGGCTGCTGACGCAGGCCTCCAATGCCTCGGAGCCGGCGAACAACGTCGACGACGTGAAGCAGATCCGTGGCAGCCTCGCCCGGAACCTGAATATCTGGCGGATCCCGGTCACCGTGAAGCTGGGCGGCGACATCATCGATTCGAAGCGCGATCAGGAGTACGCGACCATCGCCTACACCTATGTGGGGCCCGATGGCATCACGAGTAACGCCGACAACAGCCTGGTGGGCTATGCCTCCCAGGGTGACAAGGGGGTTAGCCCCGGCTTTGGCCGCGTCGCTCCGGAGTGGCCTGATGTCTTCAAAATCTACCAGGATTTCCAGAAGCACCCGAACTGGTGGACGCAGACCACCGGCCAGATGGGTGACACGGTGAAGAACATCGCGATGCGTTCGCCGTGGTTCCACGAGACCATCACGTCGGGCTACCTCATGGCCGATGCCAAGATGTTCAGCAGCCGGCTGCGGCTGGTCGGCGGCGTGCGCTACGAGCTGACCGAGGACGAGGGCATGGGCTACAAGCAGGACTACAACAACCTGTATGTCCGCGATGCGAACGGGAAGCTCACCACGACGGTGCGGCCCGAACTCGGCGCCAGCGGCTCCGCCGCCTACAACGCGGCCCTCTACACGAAGCGCGGCTACTACGCGTCTCGCAACTACTCGTACTACCACCCGAGCGCGGCGGCCACGTTCAACCTGACTGAGAATCTGCTGCTACGCGCTGCCTTCGCCAAGACGATCGGCCGGCCGAACCTTTCGGACATCGTGCCGAACCTCTACGTGCAGGAGAACCTGAACCAGTCCCAGTCCTCGCCGGACATCGGGTGGATCACCGGCGCGAACACTGGCCTGAAGCCCTGGACCGCGAAGAATTACGACTACTCGATCGAGTACTACATGCCGAAGGGCGGCATGCTGATGTTCAATGTGTACCGAAAGGACATTCGGAACTTTTTCAGCTCGATCAGTCAGATCGCCGATCAGGCGCTGCTCGACGAACTCGGCATCGGCCACGAAGCGCTGGGTTACAAATACACCCGCCGGATCAACGTGGCGGACGCGCGGATCCAGGGCTGGGAAGCCAGCGTGAGCCTGCCGCTCGCCAATCTCGCCGAGTGGGGACCCTGGCTGGAGCCGGTTGGCCACAGCTTTGCGCGCCACTTCACGCTGATGGCCAATGCGACGCATCTCGATCTCTCGGGCTCGCGCATTACCTCCTCGGACTGGAAACGCTACATCCCGCGCTCCCGGAATTTTGGCGTGAGCTGGAACTTCCCGAAGTTCACCGGCAACGTGCTCGTGAATTGGCGCGGCCGGATGCTGCGTGACAGCAGCAACTGGTACACCGGCGCCAACGAGTACATCCGCGCCCGCTACCAGGTCGACGCCAGCGCCGAGTACCAGCTGACGAAGCGCTACTCGACGTTCTTCGCCGTGCGCAACCTGCTCAACGCGCAGAGCGAGTGGGAAGTGTCGGGTCCGGGCGTGGCGTACTGGGCCACCAAGACCAACATCGAGGACTACGGCGCGCAGTACTCGCTCGGCTTCCGCGCGACGTTCTGAGCCTGCTCCCGAGGACGGCGATCGGCTGATCGCCTGAAGCCTTCCGCGGCCCGCGCCCCTCCGGCGCGGGCCGCGTTGTCTTTCCGGCGCGTTTCCCGCGCCCGTCGCAACCGCTGTCACCCGGCTGCGTCCTGCTCGCTGCCTCCCGCGTCACCTGTGAACCGTTCGCGCTCCCGCTTATTCCCTTGGTTTCTCCTCTGCGCCCTGGCGTTTGGTGGCGGCGCGCGCGCCTTTGCCGTCGCCCCAGGAGCGGGCGTGCCGGTCGGGCGGATGACGGTGGCGCAATGGGACGTGTATGAGCTGACGCTGGCGGGACCCGCCGACGGCAACCCCTTCGCCGAGGTGCGCCTTTCGGCGGTGTTCACGTCGGGCGCGCAGATGTTCGAGGTGGCGGGCTTCTACGATGGCGACGGCGTCTACCGCGTGCGGTTCATGCCCCCGCGGCCGGGGCGCTGGCACTACGAGACGCGCAGCAACCGCCGGCTGCTGACGGGAAAGACCGGCGCGTTCCAGGTGCTGCCGGCGAGCGGTGCGAACCACGGTCCCGTGGGTGTGCGGCACACGTTTCATTTTGCGCATGCCGACGGCACGCCGTTTCGCCCGATCGGGACGACGATCTACAACTGGCTGTATCGTCCGGCGGCGCAGCAGGAGGAGACGGTGCAGACGCTGGCGGCGTCACCCTTCAACAAGGCGCGGATGCTGGTGCTGCCGTCAAACGGCTCGCCATGCCCACCCGCGGTGGCGTTTCCGTTTGTCGGCATGGCCCCGAAGCAGTGGGACTTCACGCGTTACGATCCGGCGTTCTTCCGGAACCTCGAAGCACGCGTCGCGCAGTTGCGGGACGTCGGCGTGGAGGCGGACGTGATCCTGTTTCACCCGTATGGCCAGAGCTGGAGTTTCGAGGCGATGACGGCGGCGGAGGAGGACGCGTACGTGCGCTACGTGGTGGCGCGGTTGGCGGCGTACCGGAACGTGTGGTGGTCGCTGGCGAATGAGTACGACTTCCTGCGCACGAAGACGGAGCCCGAGTGGGACCGGCTGTTCCAGGTCGTCCAGGCGGCGGACCCGTACGGCCACCTGCGGTCGATCCACAACGGCGCGCGCCTCTACGACAACCACAAGCCCTGGGTGACGCATGCCAGTATCCAGAATGGACTCGCGACGGAGGAGGCGGGCCGGGCGCAGCTGTACCGGGATGCCTGGAACAAACCGGTGGTGTACGACGAGGTGAAGTACGAGGGAAACACTGGGCCCCGCTGGGGCCGGATCCCGGCGCAGGAGCTGGTGCACCGGTTCTGGGCGGGCACGGTGGCGGGCACCTACGTCGGGCACAGCGAGACGCTGCGCGGCGCGGCGGGCACGAGCTGGCTGTCCGCCGGCGGCGCGCTGGTGGGGGAGAGCCCCGCGCGGATCGCGTTTCTGCGCGACGTGCTTGAAGACGGTCCCGCGGACGGCATCGAGCCGATCGACCCGTGGCAGGACCCGACCATCGGCGGGCAACCCGGCGAGTACTACCTCGTGTATCTTGGCCGCGAAGCGCCGACCTCCTGGCCTTTTCATCTGCCCTGCCTCGGCGTGGCGCCGGGCCAGCGGTATCGCGTGGAGGTGCTCGATCCTTGGGCGATGACGGTGACGCCGGTGGACGGGGAGTTCACCGTGAAACCGGCCGACAGCTACACCTACGTGGACGCGGCAGATCGCGTGGTGCCGCTGCCCGGCCGAGCTGGACTCGCGCTGCGCATTCGCCGCGTGGGCGAGCAGATGCCGGAGGCCGGAGGCCAGAGGCCAGAGGCCGGAAGCCAGAGGCCGGAGGACGGAAGACGGAAGACGGAGGACGGAATCCGGAGGACGGAGGACGGAAGACGGAAGTCCGAAGCCGGAAGTCGGGTGGGTGAGTATCCGGACATTATCCCCGGCGTATCTGGACATTATTCAGGAGTATCTGGACATTATCCCGCTAGTTGCCACCGCCTAGACACTTATAATTGCAGCCATCGTCACCGGGGCGTCCTGCGTCTGACCTCTGACCTTCGGCCTCTGACATCTGACCTCCGACATCCGACCTCTGACGTCTGACCTCTGACCCGTTGCCACTCACTTTATGATCAACGCCCGACTCTTCTCCCTTCTCCGAGCGCCGACGTGCGCGCTGGCGGGGCTTTTGTTCGCCGCGTCCGCGCCGGCTGCACCCTCGGCACCGCTGCCGGAGACGTGCTTTCTCTTCACGTACTTTCTGCACGAGCAGCAGGCGGACGGACTCCGGCTCGCCTGGAGCCGGGATGGCTACACTTGGGAGGCGCTCAACGGCGGTGAAAGCTGCCTGCGGCCGCAGGTGGGCGAGTCGCGCCTGATGCGGGATCCATGCCTGCTGCGTGGGCCCGACGGCACGTTTCACCTCGTGTGGACGACGTCCTGGGCGGGAAAGACGATCGGCTACGCCTCGTCGAAGGATCTGATCCACTGGTCCGACCAGCGCGCGCTCCCAGTGATGGCGCACGAGCCGCTGACGGTGAACACCTGGGCGCCGGAGATCGTGTGGGATGAGTCGAAGCAGCAGTTCCTGATTTTCTGGTCCTCGACCGTGCTCGGAAAATTCCCGGAGACGGCGGGGACGAACAAGCGGGCCGAAAGCAACAACCGGATCTACGCCACCACGACGAAGGATTTTGTGACCTTCACGCCGACACGGCTGCTGTACGACGGCGGGTTCAACGTCATCGACGCCACGCTGGCGCGCGACGGTGACAGCTGGTTGCTGTTTGCGAAGAACGAGTCGCTCACGCCGCTGGAGAAGAACATCCGGATGGTGCGCGGCGCCTCGGCCGAGGGCCCCTGGCAGCCGGCGTCGCCGGCGATCACGGGCGCGTATTGGGCCGAGGGGCCCTCCGCGCTGAAGGTGGGGGACGAGTGGCGCGTGTACTTCGACAAGCACCGGCTCAACGCGATCGGCCTGGTGGTGTCACGCGACCTCAAGACCTGGACCGACGCGAGCGACCGGGTGCATTTTCCCAAGGACGCGCGCCACGGCACCGTGCTTACGGTCCCGGGCAGCGTGGTGGAGCGACTGATACAGCAGCGGCCAAACCGCGCGGCGGCGGTGCTGGGCAGCGAGTTCATCAACGAGCGCGCCCCGTATCCCTCGTGTCACGCATCGACGATCGTCGAGAACGCCGCGGGCGAGCTGCTGGCGGCCTGGTTTGGCGGCACGAAGGAACGCGATCCCGACGTGGGCATCTGGGTGGCGCGGCAGGAGGGCGGCCGTTGGTTGCCGGCGGTCGAGGTGGCCAACGGCGTCCAGCCGACCGGGCCGCGGCTGCCGACGTGGAACCCGGTGCTCTTCCAGCCGCGGAGCGGGCCGCTCGTGCTGTTCTACAAGGTGGGTCCCTCGCCGAGCACGTGGTGGGGGATGGTGATGACCTCGGGCGATGGCGGCCGGACCTGGTCGCAGCCCACACGGCTGCCGGAGAACGTTCTCGGTCCGATCAAGAACAAGCCGGTCGAACTCGCGGACGGGACCTGGATCGCGCCGAGCAGCACCGAAGGGAAGGGCGGATGGCGCGCGCACTTCGAGCTCTCACGTGACGCCGGGAGAACCTGGTCGCTCATCGGGCCGGTGGAGCCGAATGGCCTCGAGGCGATCCAGCCTAGCGTGCTGTTTCATCGCGATGGCCGCCTGCAGGCGCTCAGTCGGACGCGCAACGGCGTCATCGCGTCGACCTGGTCGAAGGACCAGGGCCGGAGCTGGTCGCCGCTGGAGCGCACGGAACTGCCGAATCCGAACTCAGGCACGGATGCCGTAACGCTGGCCGACGGTCGCCAGCTGATGGTGTACAACCACTCGGTCCCGCCGCCGGAGCGCCCGACCAAGGGCGTCCGTTATCCTCTGGACGTCGCAATGTCCGACGACGGCATCACCTGGCGTCACGTGCTCACCCTCGAGGACGAGCCGCGCGAGGCGGGCTACGCGTATCCCGCGGTGATCCAGGGGCGCGACGGACGCGTGCACATCACCTACACGTGGGACCGGAAGATGATCCGGCACGTGGTGGTCGATCCAAGCAAGCTCTAGCTGGCCGACGCGCGGACGGCTGGCGCGGAGACCGGGCGCCAGTGGGTGAACACCCACCGTTTCCGCGACCACCGCACCTCCGAGGATCGTGAAGTGCGGTGGGGCCGCGGCGCGGGTGGCGCGGTGCGCGACCGGCGTTTCCAGAGGGGAAATCTCCCGGCGGCGAGCCGCCCGCTGACGGGGCGGAGAGCCCACCGCGAATTGGGTATCGACCCAAGGGCACCAGGGGCCCGCGTCGCGTACTATGGGCGCACGGTGCCGGTCGTCGGCGCCGCCAGCTCTTTTGCCCATGCAAACTCTTCCGTCCGATGCGTCTCTCGTGGCTCCGCTCGTCTCCCGCGCCGTTTTCCCGTCCACAGCCTTCCCGACGGGGAACGCCGCTGCGCCCGGCTCGTTCCGTCCCGTTGTTGATGCTCCGTCCGGTGTTGATCGTTCGCTGCCGCCGATCCTCGTTGCGGACGATGACCCCGACGACCGGTTTTTCATCCGCCGCCTGATCGGCCGGACCGGGACGGCGCACCCGCTCCTGACTTTCGATGACGGCACCGAAGTGGTGAACTATCTTGGCGCCATCGTGGCGGCCGGTCCGGAGGTCCGCGCCCGGGCGCCGCGGCTGCTGTTCCTCGACCTGCGGATGGGCGGGCTGGGCGGCTTCGGCTTTCTCGAATGGGCGCGGCAGCACCGAACCACGCTGCCGATGACGATCGTGGTGCTTTCGAATTCCATCGAGCCGGCGGATGTCGCCCGCGCGCATGAACTCGGCGCGCACCGCTACCTGGTGAAGTATCCCAGCGTGCAGACGTTCGGGACGATCATTCGGAGCGTGTACCCGCAGACGATCACGGCCTGATCCGAGCGTCCCCGGCGGGCGGGTGCCTTTTACGCTGCACTCGGGGTCGCCACCCCATGGCTGGGCGGCGCGGGTTCGGTAGGCTGGTGCTGCGGCCGCACGCCGCGCGATGTTCCGCTTCCTCCGGTGATGACCCATCCTTCACAGCGTCCCGACTCCGTGGCTCCGGGCGTCCTCTTCGCGGCTGATGACGATGAGAATGACCGGGAGCTGTTCCGTGCGCTGCTCGCCGCCGCCGGCGTGGCGTACCCCTGCCGGCCCTTCGCGCGCGGGGAGGAGATGATGGATGCGCTGATCGAGGTCCTGCGGGGAGCGCCCGCCCCGGTTGCCTGCTTCCTGGACGTGAAGATGGGCGGGATGAGCGGCCTCGACGTCCTCCGCTGGATTCGCGCCCAAGGTCCGCTGCAAAGCGTGCCGGTGATCATGCTCTCGTCGTGCGAGGACCCGGACTGCCTGCTGGAGGCGCTGCGCCTGGGCGCGCAATGTTACACGGCGAAGTTTCCCAAACCGGAGCAACTGCGCGCGATCATCGCCGCCGCCGAGCAGCATGCCGTCGCCGCTTCGTGTGCGGACTCGTTTCCCGTGTCCTGCAACCTGATGCTGGCGCTGGGGCGGCGGCAGGTGGAGTTGCCCACGGTGTAGCGCAGTCAAGCCGCGACCGCGCCGCGGTCGCCGGGCAACGTGGCGGCGAACCGGCGGAGCGCCGCCTGCCACTCGGAGAGGAGCTGGCCGCGGTTGCTCCCGAGCGTCGCGTTGCGCGGGCGCGGAGCGACCCAGCCGAGATCGCGCGGGCTGGCGGGAACGACGCGATCGGGATCGTAGCCCGCCACGCGGGCCAGTTGCCGGGTCCACTCGAACCAGGTGGGCGCGCCCGCCGTGGCGACATGCCAGAGGCCCGACTCGTCGTCGATCAGCAGGTCGAGCGCGGCATGCGCGAGATCGGGAATGTACGTGGGGCTGAAACGATGCTCGGCCGAAGCGCCGACGCGCCGGTTGGACGCCAGCGCGCGCAGGACGCGGGCGGTCGCTTCGTTGGCTTCGGCGGAGCCGAACAGGTAACCGGTGCGCAGGATGAGCGCGCGGGGCCAGCAGGCAGCGACGGCCTGCTCGGCCGCGAACTTGGCGCGGCTGTATTCGCTTTGCGGATTGGGCCGGTCGTCCTCGACGTACGGCTGGGAGGCGGTGCCGTCGAAGACCAGGGCGCTGGAGAATGTGACGAGCGGGAGCTGCAGCTCCGCACACACGCGTGCGGTGTTTTCGGCGGTGGTCAGATTGTCGCGGCGGCCGTTGGCCGGGGCCCGTTCGGCGGTGTCGATGTGCTCGTCGCCCGTGCCATTGATGACCGCCCACGGGCGGACGGCGGCGACGACCTCGCGCAGGGCGCGCAGGTCGGCGACGTCGACCTGGCGCCGGCCCAGCCCGACGACGGGCAGGCCGCGCAGCGCGCAGGCATCGAGGAAGGTGCGCCCGAGCGCGCCCATGGTGCCGAGGAGCAGGAGAGGGCGGCCGGTGGCGCGGGGCTCGGACGCGAGCGCGGTGCCGCGGCCGGTGGCCGGGGCGGGCACGGCCGGGTATTCGAGCCGCACGGGCCGGCGCCACCAACCCGGGGTGCTGAGCACGGGGTGTTCGAAACGTCCCTCGCGTGCGAGGGCGGTGATGGCGCGGCCGACGGCGGTGAGCCGGGGACGTCCGCCACGCACGTCGAAGGCGCCGGTCTCGTAACGGCCGCGTGGCTGGACCAGGAGCGAATCCCAGTCGAACGCGCCCAGGAGGGCCCAGGGCGTGACAGCGCGGACGTCGGCGCCGCGCGCGCGGGCCGACTCGGCCGCCTGCCAGATCTCGACCAGCCACCGGACCTGTTCCTCGCGGGTGCAGGCCAGCTGCACCTCCGTGATCGCGATGGGGCGTTGGTAACGCTCGGCGAGTTCGAGGAGGAGCTGCTCGACGCCCCCGAGCCCCTCGGCGCGGACGCGCACGGCGTCGACGTCGGCATAGGCCTCGCGGCCGTTCCCGCCGTGAGTGTTGGCTGGATACCGCTCGAGGCACTCGTCGAGGAGCCGTTCGCTGGTGACGTAGTGATTCATGCCGAGCACGTCGGGCGGGCACGGATCGTCCACGAAGGAGGTGAGCTCCGCGCGCGGGATCCCGCAGTCGATCAGGTGGGCGTGGACGGGGTGCCGGGGATCGACGCGCCCGCAGAGCACGTCGAACGTGAGCCACCGCCGCTCGTTTTCGTAGCGGGCCTGGTAGGCGAGAGGCGGAGTGCTGTGCACCTTCCCGATGTCCTCGGTCTGGATGAGTTGCGCCGCTGGATTGACCTGGCGGATGGCCCGCATGGCCGCGCGGGTGGCGAGGCATTCGTTGACGAAGCAGCGACCGAAGGAGCCGTTGTCCCGCGCATGGGGGTGCCAGAGGCCGTAGAGTCCGCCGAAGCGCGCGGTGGTGCCGGGCTCGTTGACGGGAGTGTAGGCATCGACCCACGGATAGCGTTCCGCAACTTGGCGGGCGAACCGCGCGAGGCCCTCGACAAACCCCGCGTCGAGGAGGCCTCCGGCGAGCGGGCCGGAACCGTGGTGGATCAGACCGACGATGGGGCGGATCCCCAGCTCGCGCAGGCGGCCCAGCCGCTCGTCGGCCCAACGCCAGTCGATCTGCCCGCCGCCGACGTGGTGGTGTTCCCAAAGGACGGGATAGCGCAGGGCCCGAATTCCGAGGGCCGCGATCCGGTCGAGGTCCTCGAGGCGCGAGGCGTGGCCGGTTTGCGCGAGCTGGTTTCGAACCGCTTCCCCGATGCGCACATGGGAGCATTCGATGCCGCCCCACATCTCGATCGGGGCTGGGCGCGGAGTTTGCAGGTGGTCGGTCATGGTGCTCGGCGTCTGGCCGCCGATCTCCCGCGGACGAAGGCTCCGGGGGCGTCCCCCGCGTGCGACCTTGGCGGCCGGTGGCGGTCGCGCCGATTCGAGACGGCGCGGGACGTGGCGACGGCGCCGCAGACCCGCGGCGATGCGACCGGTGCCGGACTATTCTCGGGCCCACTCGACGACCACGGTTGGCGGGATGGGAAAACGTCCGGTGTCGTATCCGTAAACCGTGAGCCCGCCGCGAGGTGCGGCCTCGATCGGCACCAGGCAACGGAAACGAAGCTGCCCGGTGGTGGCGCACTCCGCCGCGGCCCGTTCCAGCGCCGAGTCCTCGAGCGTGACCCGCATGAGGTAGCCGTACGAGCCGAGCCCGCCGCGGAGGTAGCTGAGCGAGCCGCGAGTGTCGTGGGGGTGATCCGGCAGCACGCCGCGGTGGACGCAAAGGTCGTTCACATGCAGTTCGAAGGCGCTCGGGTGCTTGTGCGCGCTGGTCTGCTGGGTGCCCTCGCGGCGCGCCGAGACCTCGCACAACAACCGCACGCGGCGAGCGCGTCCGATCTCGCGCAGCGCCTCGTCGGCGAGAACCCATTCGAAGAACCCGGCGCCGCGGCCGAAACAATACCCGAGCCGCTCCGCCTCCTCGCGCGAGCAGCCGCCGTCGGACCACTCGCCCGCGGCCCAGGCGTGGGTGCCGGCGCGCAGGACGAGGGTGTCGCCGCGCTCCTCCCGGGCTGGGGCGGGGCCGGATGAGACAAAGTGCTGGATGAAGTTGGAGGCGACCGGTTCGCCGGCGGGCGTGACGGCGGCGACGGAGAGAGTGCAAAGCATCGGCTCGTTGGGCGTGATGAGGGGAATCTGCTGGGCCAGCTCCACGCGATGATGCGTGAAGTCGATGGCCGCACGGCCGCGGGCGAGCGTGGAGTGCACGGTGCCGAGGGTGTCGACGCCCGAGTAGAGCCACTGCAGGACGATGTTGTCGCGGCGCCGGCGGGAAAAGTGGGAGGAATACACGTCCACCGTGACCGGCGCGCCGGGGTCCTGGCGCCGGATGGGGGCGGCGTCGATCGGGAGCACGTCGCCCTGGTTCACGAGCGTCGGGTGGTAACCGAACTCCTTCGGCGTGCGATCGTAGGTGAGCATGCCGTTGTACTCCCACTCCACGTCGGTGAGCTCGGTGTAGATGTAGGCGGAGAGCTGGGGGTGGCGGCGGAGCTCGTTGGTGAGAAACTTGAAGGACCAGGACGCGTCGCGGTTGCCGTCAAGGGCGCCGATGCCGCCGTACTCGCTGTTGATGAGCGGGGCGTTCTGCTGCTGGAAGCCCTCGATGTAGTTGAAACTCGAGCCGCGGTAGGAGCGGGAGACGACGTTCGCGATGTGCGAGCGGGCGCGGTCGTAGTCGTCGATGTAGAAGTGCCAGGAGTTGATGTCGGTGTCGACGTGACCGTAGGCGGTGAGGTGCTCCCACACGACCACGCTCATGTCCTCGATGAGGCGGGTGCCATCGATGGTCTTGGCGATCTCCCACATGCGGTGGACCCACTGGAAGGAGGTCTGGTTGGCGAGCTTGTCCTTCACCGCCTGGGCGCTGGGGTTCTTCCCGGCGTCGGGCCCGATGAGCTTCATCAGCTCAGTCTGCCCGCCGAAGCCCCAGGTCTCGTTGAACAGGCACCACGCGATGATCGACGGGTGATTGAAGTCGCGCTGGATGCCGGCGCGCATCATCTCCTCGAACCGCCGGCGGCCCAGCGGGGTGTCGCCGCCTTCGCCGAAGTTCGGAAAATCCTGCATGAGGAGGATGCCGAGGCTGTCGGCGTAGTAGAGCAGGATGGGGTCATCGAGTTTGATGTGGACGCGCAGGAAGTCGAAGCCCGCCTCGCGGGCGAAGGCGATGTCGTTGCGCAGCGTGCGGGCGTCGGTGGCGGTGTAGATGCCGTCGCAATGGTACGACTGATACAGCGCGCCCCGGAGGTAGATGGGCTTGTTGTTCAGGCACAGCATGGCCGGGGCGTTGGCATCGGTGGACGGCGCGGTGCTGATCTTGCGCATCCCAAAATAGCCGTGGATGACGTCGAACTCGCTGTCGTCGTTCACGAGCCGGAAGATCACGCGGTAGAGCTGCGGGCTGCTCGGGTCCCAGAGGGTGACGGGATCGACCTCGGCCACGCCCGTGGCAACGTCGGCATAGAGCTTGAGCGTGATGCGGTGCGGGGGCGCGTCGGGTGGAACGATGTCGATGACGACGCTCATGTCGTCGGCGGTGTGCGCGCAGAAAACCTCGAAGCTGGCGCGCCCGGCGTCGATGTCGGGCAGGATGCGAAAGTGGCTGATGTGCGACTCGTGGCGGGGCTCGACGAACACCGTCTGCCAGATGCCGCTCGTGGTCGTGTACCAGCCCCACTGCTTGCCCACCGGCTGCTCGCGGTTGTCCATCGGGTCCTCGACGCGGATGACGACCACGCCCTGGCGGGTGCCGTCGGGCCCGGCGGGGCGGAGCGCGTCGGTGAGGTCGACCTCGATCGGCACATAGCCGCCCTCGTGGTGGCAGAGGTGCACGCCGTTGCACCAGACATCGGTGAAGAAGTCGGCGGCCCCGACGGTCATGATCGCGCGCTTGCGGCGCCAGGGCGCGGTGTCGGGGATCGCGATGGTGCGCCGGTACCAGCCAACCTCGTAGCGGGGAGCGGAACGGTGGTTGTCCTTCGAAACCTCGAGCGGGTTCACGAAGACCCGTGGGGAGAAGTAGGTCTCGTCGCCGGCGGTGTCGCCCTCGCCCCAGGCGGCGAGGGATTCCCAGCAGAACGGGACGACGATCTGTTCGCGCCAGTCCGGCCCGGCCGGATCGAACCAGTGCTCCTCGACCCCGCGCCGGTGGAGGTCGAAGCGAAACTGCCAGTGGCCGTTGAGGTTCAGCCAGTCGACGCCCTCCACCTGGCCGCGCTGGCGATCGGGACGCGGGTGTTCGGGGCGCGGGATCGAGGCGCAGGGAAACATCTGGTGCGTGACTTCCTGGGTGGGGCGTCGCGCGGTCAGGCGAGCGCGACCGCGCGGGCGGGACGCTTCTGCCCGCTGAGCTTGTTGAACAACGTGAGGGCCTGACCGACGACCTGGTCCATGTTGTAGTAGCGGTAGGTCGCGAGGCGGCCGACGAAGTGCACCTCGGGGGTGGCCTCGGCGAGGGCGTGGTACTGGCGGTAGAGCGCCGCGTTGTCGGGCCGCGGGATCGGGTAATACGGATCGCCCTCGGCCTGCGGAAACTCGTACACGATGCTCGTGAGCGGGTGCTCCTGGCCGGTCAGGTACTTGAACTCGGTGATGCGGGTGTAGGCGTACTCGTTGGGGTAGTTGACGACAGGCGCGGCTTGGAACACCGGCCGGTGGTGCGTCTCGTGTTTGAACTCGAGCGAGCGGTATGGCAGCGGGCCGTATTGGTAATCGAAGTACTCGTCGATGGGCCCGGTGAAGATCAGCTCGCCGTACTCGACCTCCTGCGCGACCTCGCGGTAGTCGGCCTGGAGCAGGATTCGGATGTTCTCATGGTCGAGCATGTTCTCGAACATGCGGGTGAACCCCCGGGCGGGCATCGCCTGGTAGGTGTCGGTGAAGTAGCGGTCGTCTCGGTTGAAACGGACCGGGACCCGCGCGGTGACCTGGGCGTCGAGTTCGGCCGGATCGAGTCCCCACTGCTTGCGCGTGTAGCCGCGGAAGAACTTCTCGTAGAGCTCCCGGCCGACGGACGAGACGACGACGTCCTCGGAGGTCTTGATGGTGTCCCGCTTCTCCGCGACGGAGGCGAGATAGTCCTTCATGGCGGCGGGCGTGAGCCCGAGACCGTAGAGCGAGTTGAGGGTGTCGAGGTTGATCGGGATGGGGACCAGTTGGCCGTCGACGCAGGCGCGAACCCGGTGCTGGTACTGGCGCCAGCTGGTAAAGCGCGAGAGGTACCGGAAGATCTCCTCGGAGTTGGTGTGGAAGATGTGCGGGCCGTACTGGTGGATCAGCAGGCCGTGCGCGTCGTAGCAGTCGTAGGCGTTGCCCCCGATGTGATTGCGCCGATCGATGAGGAGGACGCGCTTGTTCATCCCGCGGGCGAGCCGTTCGGCCAGCACGCTGCCGGCGAAGCCGGCGCCGACGATGAGGTAATCAAACATAGGCGAGGTTCGGGAGGGCGGAGGTGGGAAGGGTTTGATCGGTGGCGGCGGCGGTGGCGTCCTCGGCGGCGAGCACCGGCTCGATGAGCGCCTGCATGCGGGCGGCGATCGCGTCCCAGGTGTTGTCGGCGGCCAGCTTGCGGCCGCGCGCGATGCGGGCCCGGGAGGGCGAGGCCACCTCGGCAGCGCAGAGGGCAATGAACTCGGCGCGGGACGACGCGATGCGGGCGACGCGACCGAAGTTGAGGCGGACCTCGTCGAGGGCGGTCGAGACCACGGGACGGCCGGCGGCAATGTATTCGAGGGCCTTGGTCGGGTTGATGTACTCGGTGGCCGCGTTGAGGGCGAAGGGCATCAGCGCGACCGAGAAACCCTTCGTCAGGGCGGGAAGCTGCGCGTAGTCGCGCGGGCCGATCCAGTGGAGGTTCGGCCGGCGCGGAAACGTGGCGGGGTCGACCTTGGCATGCGGCCCGATCATGACGACGTGCCAGTCGTCCCGCGCGTCGGCGAGCGCGGCGAGGAGTTCATAATCGATGCGCTCGTCGATGACGCCAAAGTAGCCGAGCACGGGGGCGGCGCCGAGGGCGGCGACCTCGGGCGCGAGCGTCAGGGAGGGGTCGAGGGCCGCGCCGAAGTGGTCGCAGTCGACGCCGGTGCCGAAAAAGTGGGTGTTGGGATTCACGGGCAGACGGCGGCGGCGCATCTTCTGGCCGCCGCAGAACACGACGTCGGCGGCCTCGAGGAGGAGCCGTTCGCGCAGGAGCAGTTCGGGCGGTGCGCCGCGGAACTGGGAGAGCTCGTCCATGCAGTCGTACACGATGGCGCGCTCGTGGAGGTGGCCGGCGAAGGCGACGACGGCCATGGGGTCGTAGAACCAGAGCAGGGGTCGCTCGAACCGACCGCGCAGAGAGGTGCCGAGCGTGGCCTTGAGTGCGCGGCGCCGCTCGGCGTCGATGAACGCGCCGTCGGACCAGCGGGCGGATGGCAGGTGCATCTGGGCGAGCGTGACGTTGGGATGGCCCGCGACGGGCACGAGATCGATGCGCGTCGCCGGCACATCGCTGCAGTAGGTTTCGACAAAGAGAAGCCGCTGCTGGCGGGCGAAGCGCGAGAGGAACTGCTGCGGGCGCTGCCACACCCAATTCCAGGACAGGTGGGAGAACGCGATAATTGGCGGCAGGGACGGGGAGACGGGCGGCTCACGATGGCGCGTACTGCCCGGCTTCTCGGCGGCGGGCGTCGGACGAGGCTGACGGCCGGGAAGGAGCAGAGGGTTGGCGTCGGAGTGGGAGGCGCGGGGCCAGGTCGGTTGCGACATAAGATCGGAGAATGGAGGTTCCGCGGGCGCCGCGACGGATCTCCCTCGCTCACCGGAGCGATTCCCGTGCTGGCTTTCCCGCGCCGCTGACTGACCCGGATTTGCGCGAGGCGTGCCACGCGAGTTCGTATCCGAAAAGGCTGCAGCATCGCGGGCGCGCCGGAGCGGCCGTGCGAACGACCGGGCGGTATTTGCGGGGCGGACGCCTCAACGCGGCGTCAGGCGTTTCCGGGTTTTGTAGTCTTGGACAAAAATGCTGATCACGAGCCAGAACCCGCCGGCGGCGGCGCCGAGGAAGCAGAGAATGGCGATGCCGGGGTAGCCGAAGAGGCGGAAGGGCGTCTCGACGCGCATGAGCTGTGCGGCACCGATGATGAGGGCGGCGAGGACGAGGCCGGTGGTGATCCGGTTGGCGATCTTCTGCATGCCCTCCATCACGACCTTGGTGTCGAGGGAGCGGACCTTCACCTCGAGCTCGGCGTTGGTGATGACGTCGAAGATGCGGTTGAGGCGGCCCGGCAGGGCACCGACGAAGCCCTTCATCTCGAGCATCGAGCCCATGAGGTTGCCCTTGCTGGCGTCCTTCTTGAGCCGGCGGACCATGAGCTCGTCGAGATTGCGGCGGACGGAACCGTTGGGATCGAAGTCGGGCGCGAGGATGCGGCCGATCTCATCGAGCTGGATGAGGGTCTTGCCGAGGAGGGTGAGCTCGCTCGGGACGTGAAGCCCGTTTTCGGCGGCGTTCTTGCTGACCTCGAGGAGGGAACGGCCGATCTGCATCTGCTGCAGCGCCTGGTCGCGGCGCTGGGCGACGAGTTTGGTGATTTGGTGGCGGAAGGCCTGGGCGTCGAAGTCGTCGGCACGTTCGCTGATCTGGGTGACGATCTCGGCGGCGGTGTCGCTGTTGCCGTCGCTGAGGGCGAACAGGAGCTTGAGCAGATGCTCCTGCATCTGCGGCGTGGTGTGGCCGACCATGCCGAGGTCGAGGAGGGCGAGACGGCCGTCGTCGGTGAGAAAGACGTTGCCCGGGTGGGGATCGGCGTGAAACAGCCCGTCGATGAGGACCTGCTTGAGGTAGGCGCGGAACAGATCCTCGCACAGCGGCTCCCCCTTGACGTCGAGGCGGGCGAGCGGCGTGAGCGACGTGATCTTCCGGCCGGTCACGTACTCCATCGTGAGGATGTTGCGCGTGGTGTAGTCGAGGATGGGTTCCGGCACGCGGATGTTCTCGAACTCCTCGAGGTTGTGGCGGACGGCGATCAGGTTCTGGGCCTCGCGCTCGTAGTTGAGCTCGTTCTGGATGGTGAGGCGGAACTCCTCGACGACGGAACTGAAGCGGTAGCGCCGGCCGGCCTCGGTGTGGGCGTCGAGCATGGCGGCAATCTGCTCCATCACCTCGAAATCGTGAGCGATGGCCGGGCGAATGTCGGGCCGCTGGATCTTCACGACGACCGGGCGGCCGTCGCGGAGGTGGGCAAAATGCACCTGGCCGAGGGAGGCGGCGGCGATGGGTTCGGGATCGAAGCGGGCGAAGGCTTTCGAGATGCGCACGCCCAGCTCGGCGACCACGATCCGCTCGACGTCCTCATAGGGAAACGGCTTCACGTTATCCTGCAGCCGGGCGAGGGCCTTGCGGTAGGGCTCGGGAATGAGGTCGGGGCGGCCGGCGAGGACCTGGCCGAGCTTCACGTAGGTCGGGCCCATGGCCTCGAGGTCGTCGGCGAGCTGCTCCGGGCTGACGTTCTGGTTGGCGGCAGGTTGGTCCGGGGTGAGCTCGTCGTCGACCTTGAGGCGGGCGACGAGATCGGAGCGGCCGTACTTCCAGAGGAGCGCGGCGATTTCCCGGTAACGTTTCAGATGATGGGCGGAGAGCTTCATGGACGATCCGGCGGCCGCGGTGACGGGGCGGGCGCCGGGATGCGGACAGGCAAGGGCGGGCGTGGTTCTCGCCGGCCCTCCGCGAACCCGGCTGGTGGCGCCGCGGGAGAATGATGCCGGGCGGACTGGGTGGCTTCCCGGTGGGGCAAGACCTGAGTCGCAATGACCGGCTGCTGTGCTACGGTGCCGGCGATGTTTACCGCGGCCAAAGACCTCATCTCCAGCAAGGCGGCGAAGAGCTACGCCAACAACCTGATCGGCCGTTATGGCGCCGTGGAGGAGCTGACGATCGACTCGGGGCGCAAGCGGATCGACGTCGTCGTGCAGCTGCAGGGCGAGGTGAGCGCGATCGGGGTGACGATCGAGAAGTACCAACTGCACCAGGAGGACGGCCGCACGCAGATCGAGGTGCTCGACAGCTCCTGCACGCGTCCCTGGCTGCAGGCAGCGATGCGCGACCACCTGCACGGCCGGCGCTTCGACGTGCCGGGTTGGGCGGCGGCGGCGCTGTAGCGAGCGGCGCCGCCGCGCAGATCGGCGCGGGCGGCGGGACAGGCGCGGTCAGGCGAAGACCTGGCCGCTGAGGATGCGCTCGATGGTGGCGATCTCCTCGACGTTGAGGGCGGGGGCCTGAAGCGCGGCGACGTTCTCCTCGATCTGGCTGACCTTGCTGGCGCCGATGAGCGCGGAGGTGACGACCGGGTCGCGGAGCACCCAGGAAAGCGCCAGCTGGGCGACGGACTGACCCCGGCGCTTGGCGAGGGTGTCGAGCTGCCGGATCTTGCCGAGCTTCTCCTCGGTGATGTGTTCCGGCTTCAGGAAGCGCGGATCGCGGGCGGCGCGGGCGTCGGCGGGGATGCCGTTGAGATAGCGATTGGTGAGAAGCCCTTGGGCGAGCGGGCAGAAGGCGATGGAGCCAATGCCCTCCTCGGCGAGGACGCGCGTGAGCCCACCCTCGATCCAGCGGTCGAACATGTGGTACTTCGGCTGGTGAATGAGGCAGGGCGTGCCGAGTTCGCGCAGGATGCGCGCGGCGCGGGCGGTCTGCTCGGCATTGTAGTTGGAGAGGCCGACGTACAGCGCCTTGCCCTGGCGGACGGCGTGGTCGAGGGCTGCCATCGTTTCCTCGAGGGGCGTGTGCGGATCGGGTCGGTGCGAGTAGAAAATGTCGACGTAATCGAGGCGCATCCGGCGCAGGCTCTGATCAAGGGAGGCGAGCAGGTACTTACGGGAGCCCCAGTCACCGTAGGGGCCCTCCCACATCGTATAACCGGCCTTGGTGGAAATGATGAGCTCGTCGCGGTAGGCGGCGAGATCGGCATGCAGGACGCGGCCGAATGTCTCCTCGGCCGAGCCGGGGGGCGGGCCGTAGTTATTGGCGAGATCGAAGTGGGTGATGCCCAGGTCGAACGCCCGCAGGATCAGCGCGCGACTGTTCGCGAAGTCGTCGACCGCGCCGAAGTTGTGCCAGAGGCCGAGGGAAAGCGCGGGAAGCTGGAGGCCGCTGCGACCGCAGCGCCGGTACAACGCCGGGTTCGAGTAGCGGGAAGGGGCGGGGACGTAGGGCATGGTGGCGGCAGCGTCATCGGCGCGGTGCGGCGCGGCAACGGGAAAGGCTGCAGACCGTCAGGCAGCGGCTCCTGCCTCAGGCCCAGGCCGCGGGTGCGACGGGGAGTTTCACCGTGCCGGCGCAGGGGACTCTCCGAGCGGTCAGCACCCCATGGGCGGAGGCGGAACGGCAGGGCATGGTGGCGGACGAACACGGCACCCATGGAAGCGGACGACGATTTTGCCACCAGGATACTGAACTCGCTGAATGGCTTCTCGGCGGAGGAGCAGGCCGAGATGATCATCGCCGTGATCAGCGCGGCGCTTAAGACGATGTCCGTGCCGCAGATCCGCGAGGTGCGGAAGGAAATCATGAGCGAACTCGACGTGCGCCTGCCGCTGGTGGCGTCCGCCTTGGACCTGATCGACGGCCAGATGGCGGTGCGCGAGATCAGCGGGGGCGAACGCTGGCGGTGAAGCGACTCAGGCCGGGGGGCGGGCAGGGCGTGTGGCTGTGGCCGGGTGGCCAAGGCGTTCAACAAAAAGGCCCGCTGGCGACCAGCGGGCCGGGGGAAGATCACGCAGCGGACGCGTCTAGGTGACGACCTTGGGCAGCGTCGAGTTCAGCTCGACGGCGTGAGGGTGGTTGCGTTTGACGCGATGGAGTTGGTGACGTCGCTGGAGCATCCGGTCGAGTTTGTCGACCAGCATGGAAATAGCCTTGTGGCAGTCATCGGTCTGAACGACCGCATTCATATCGGGCCCGTGGATCTCGATGTGGCCCTTAGCCTTGAACTGCATGCCGATCGCAGCGCTGCGGTCGCATTCCAGTTCCACGCGGACGCGCACGATGCGCTCCTCATGGCGGAAGAGACGTTCGGCTTTCTCGCGGACGAATGTCTTGAGTGACGGGGTCAGCTCAAGATGAATGCCGGAAACGATCACTTCGTGGTTGTTTTGGCTGTTCATGTTTCTGCGTTTGTTTTGGGTTTCCAAAGCCCGGCGCGGCGCCGGACCGTGGGAAAAGCATCCCTTTGTTTCAACGTGCCCACCTCGCTAAGCGAAGTCCTCCAATCCTTTTCCTCTGCTGTCATCACCGGCGGGTCTTCCGGCCTTGGGCAGGCATTCATCGGGCACGCGCGGAAGGTGCACCCGGGGCTGCGGATTTGCAACCTGTCGCGCCGTTCGCCGGAGAACTTTTCTGCGTCATCCGAGCTGAAGCACATCGCCTGTGACCTGTCCCGCATGGGGGAGGTTGAGCATGCCGCAAGCCAAGTCATCGCCTGGCTGGAAGGTACTCCGAGGGGGCGGGTCCTGCTCATCAACAATAGTGGTTTCGGCGCATATGGCCGGTTTCCTGAGCCAAATCTTACGCGGCAGCTCGAAATGATTGATGTGAACGTCCGGGCGGTCGTGGAACTGACCGGAAGGCTGCTGCCGGTGCTGAAGCAGCGTGGCGGGGCGATCGTGACGATCGCGTCGACCGCGGCGTTTCAGCCGACGGCGTACGCGGCGACCTACGGGGCGTCGAAGGCGTTCGTGCTGCACTGGAGCCTGGCGTTGAACGAGGAATTGCGCGGCACCGGGGTGAGGGCGCTGGCCGTGTGTCCGGGACCGACCGAGACGGCCTTCTTTCGCGCGGCCGGGCTGCGCGACGGGGCGGTCTCGCCGGCGTTGAGCATGACGGCGGACGAGGTCGTCGCGCTGACGATGGATGCGCTGGGCCGGGGCCGCAGCCAGCTGGT
This sequence comes from Opitutus sp. ER46, assembly GCF_003054705.1. Classification (NCBI taxonomy): domain Bacteria; kingdom Pseudomonadati; phylum Verrucomicrobiota; class Opitutia; order Opitutales; family Opitutaceae; genus Opitutus; species Opitutus sp. ER46. The sequence continues at coordinate 14,587 of NZ_QAYX01000015.1, read as the reverse complement.
GACCGGATGGAAGAACCGGGCGTACACGTTTGCCGCGTCGAAACTTCCGAAACCGCTGGCGGCGCGCCTCGCGGCGATGGTCCTAGGCCGCTACCGGCGGGATCGGGTGGCCTTGTGAGCGACGTGCCGACGACCGGGCCGGTGGGCGAGCCCGACGACGTCTTTTCGCGGCGGGCTTGCGCCTGGCCGCGGCGACCCCGCACCACGGGGCCGGTGCGCATGATCGATCCGTCCGAGGTGCCCGGCTGGGTCGTGTACGAGGACGAACGCCTGCTCGTGGTGAACAAACCGGGTGACGTCGTCTGCCACCCGTCGAAGGCGGGCCCATGGTCGAGCCTGGTTGGCGCGTTGCGCGAATACAGCGGGTTGCCGACGGTGCACCTGGTTTTCCGGCTGGATCGGGAGACGAGCGGGATCGTGGTGCTGACGAAGGACGCGGCCATGGCCAGCCGCCTGCAAGTGGCCATGCAAAAGCGCACGGTGGGCAAAGCGTACGTAGCGATCCTGCGGGGGCGGTTGACCGCGCCGGTGACGGTCGATCAGCCGCTGGGCGACGACGTGCACAGCATGGTGTTTCTGAAATCGGCGGTGACGACGGACGGCCAGAAGGCGGTGAGCCATTTCACGCCCTTGTCGGTTTCGCCCGCGGAGGCGGCCGAGCCGTTCAGCCTGGTGCGCGTGGTGACGGAGACCGGGCGCAAGCACCAGATCCGGGCGCATGCGGAGTGGCTCGGCCATCCGATGGTCGGCGACAAGATCTACGGCGGGGACGCGACCTGTTACCTCGAGTTCATCGATCATGGCTGGACGCCGCGACTCGCGGCCCAGTTGCTCCTGTCGCGGCAGGCGCTGCATTGCGCGGAGATCGACCTGCGGGGAGCCGGGCTGGACCACGTGTTCACGGCGCCGCTCGCGGCGGACATGCAGACATTCTGCGCCGAGCGCGGACTCGCGCTGCCGGCCTGAGCGCGGGCAAGAGCGGCGGCGGAGCTCCCGCGATGCCGCCGTGCGGGAGCGGGGCTGAGGAGTCAGTCGGCGGCGGGACGGGTATCGGCCGGCGCGCCGAGCAGCTGATCGATGGCGGTGCGGATGGCGGTGACGAGCGCGTTGACGCGCTGGTCGAGCGGGAAGGACGACGGGGTCTCGAAGGTGTAGCTCAGCTGCGTGTGGTGCGCACGCAGGTAGAACGCCTCGGGCCAGAGATCGCGCTCGAACGGGTCGCCGTCGGGCCGGATGATGCCCGGCGCCGAGATGGGCCGTCCATCGATGACGGTGGCGGGATCGATCGGACAGCAGGCGGCGACGGCATCGACAATCTCCCGGGCAAACCCCGGGGTGCCGGTGGCGTTGAGCTCGTAAAGGTAGAAGCCATTGGACTCCCAGTCCTCGTGGACGCAGATCGCGAGGTCGAAGTTGGGCTGGGCGCGAAGCCAGCGGGCGTGGGCCTGGATCTCGGCGGTCCGAAACGCGCGGTAATCGCGGTTGAGGTCGACGCCCTCGGCGTTCTCGCGGGTGCGGCGCGTGAAGCCGAGCGGGTTCAGGAGCGGGCACATGATCCACACCGCGCGCGCGTCGAAGACGCCCTGCTCGAGGGCGGCGAGCAGCGCGAACGGCGGGGCGGGTTCGTCGCCGTGGATTCCGGCCGAGAGGTAGATGCGCGGCCGCGGGCCGGGCGTGCGGCGGGAAGCGGCCAGGAGCGGGTAATCGGCGATCTCGCCAAAACGTTCGAGGCGAAAGCCCGCGCGGGGAGCGGCGGCTTCGAAACGGGCGAGATAGGTGGCGGGGTCGAGAAGGGCGGTGGGTGTGGGCACGGAACGAAAACCTTTCCTTTGGTTTGGGAATCTGCGAATTCCATCGGCATGTCTCAAGTTCGTGTTCGCTTTGCTCCGAGTCCGACCGGGTTCTTCCACATCGGCAGTGCCCGGACGGCCCTGTTCAACTGGCTTTACGCCCGCCACACCGGCGGCGCCTTCGTCCTGCGCATCGAGGACACGGACAAGGAGCGCAACAGTGAGGCATTCCTGAATGTGATTTACGACAGCCTGCGCTGGCTGGGCATGGACTGGGATGAAGGTCCGAAGGTGGGCGGGGCCTACGGCCCGTACAAGCAGAGTGAGCGCAATGCCGTGTACAAGGAGTACATCGACCGCCTGCTGGCGTCGGGCCGCGCGTACGAGAAGGACGGCGCGACGTGGCTCAAAGTCGACGGCGAGCGCTACGAGGTCTTTGACGCGCACCGCAAGAAGACGGTGACCAAGGTGAAGGCGGCGCCGGTGGTGATCAACGACCTGATCCGTGGACGCGTGGAGCGCGTCGAGGACGAGGACTTCGTGATCGTGCGGTCGGACGGCAGCCCGGTGTTTCACCTGGTGAACGTCATCGACGACATCGCGATGCAGATCACGCACGTGATCCGCGGGGAGGATCATCTCTCGAACACCTCCAAGCACGTGCTGCTGTATCAGGCCTTTGGCGTGCAGCCGCCGGAGTTCGCGCACATTCCGCTGATCCTGAAGCAGAACGGCCCGGGCAAAATGTCGAAGCGCGACCAGGGCGCATTGATCGAGGAGTATCAGCGTCGCGGTTACCTGCCGGAGGCGCTGGTGAACTTCCTCTGCCTGCTGGGGTGGAACCCGGGCGACGACCGCGAGAAGATGCCGATCGCGGACATCATCCGGCTGTTCGACCTGCCGGGCGTGAACCAGAGCAACGCGCGTTTCGACGAGAAGAAACTCGCGCACATGAACATGGCGTACCTGCTGGCGCTGCCGGCGGACGCGTTCCTGACCCTCGCGCGCGGCTACTTCGAGCGGCAGACCGGGAACGCGGTCGCACAGGCGGCGCTCGCGGCGGAGCCGGCGTATTTCCGGGACGTGATGCTGCTCAGCCAGCCAAAGATCAAGGGCGTGGAGGAGCTGCCGGCGTACACGGGGTACTTCTTCACCGAGGACTTTCCGGTCGACGCGAAGGTGCGCGACAAGGTCATGGGCAAGGGCGACCCGAAGGCGCGGCTCCGCGAGCTCATGGCGGCGCTGCCGACGTTCGACCTGTCGAGCGACACCGCGATCGAGCAGGCGATCAAGGACCTCGCGACGAAGAACGCGCTGGGCTTTGGCGATTACCAGGCGGTCGCGCGGCTGGCGTTGTCCGGCACGAACGTCGGCCCGAGCATCACCGGCATGATCCGGATCCTCGGCCGCGACCGGGTGCTGGCGCGGATGACGCGTTTCCTGGCCGCCACCTGAGCGCCGGAGTCCCGGCTGTCCGCACGAGCCTCGCCGCGTGAACGTCCCTCCTGAGACCAGTCTGGGCGGCGCTGCGGCGGCGGGCACCGGCGGAGGGAAGCCGGTGCTGCATTTGCTCACCGGCCCCACGGCGGTCGGCAAGACCGAGTGGGCGTTGCGCTGGGCGGAGACGCACGGGGCGGAGATCGTCTCGTGCGACTCGCTGCTGTTTTACCGCGGCATGGACATTGGGACCGCGAAGCCGACCCGCGCCGAGCTCGCACGGGTGCCGCATCACCTGATCGACGTGTGCGGCGTGCGCGAACGCATGGATATCGCGACCTACGTGACGCGGGCGCGCGCGGTGATCGAGGAGATCCGCGGCCGCGGGCGGGCGGTGCTCGTGACGGGCGGGAGCGGTTTCTATTTGAAGGCGTTCCTGGCGCCGGTGGCGGACGACGTTGACGTAAGCCCGGAGCTGCGGGCGGAGGTGACGGCATTGGCGCCGGACCAGGTGCTGGAGCGGCTGCGGGCGCTCAACCCGCAGGGACTCGGCGCGCTGGATGTCGCGAACCCGCGGCGCGTGACCCGGGCGCTGGAGCGATGCCTGGCGGCGGGACGGACACTGCAGGAGCTGGCGGAGGCGTTCGCGCGGCGCCCCTCGGCGTTTGCGGATTTTGACGTGCGGCTGACGCGGCTCGACCGCGAGCCGGCGGACCTGGCGCAGCGGATTGAGGCCCGGGTGGCGGCGATGTTGCGTGACGGGTTGGTCGAGGAAGTGCGGCGGGTGGCGGCCGAAGGGCTGGAGGAGAATCCCAGTGCGGCCAAGGCGATCGGCTACCGCGAGGTGCTCGCGGTGCTGGCCGGCCGGCTGCCGGAAGCGGAACTGGCCGCGGAGATCGTTAAGAACACGCGGGCGCTCGTGAAGAAGCAGCGGACCTGGTTTCGGACGCAGCTGCCGACGCATCGGGTGCTGGCGGCATCGGCGTTGCGGGACGCCGCCGAGCTGTTTGCGGACTGAGCCGCGGAGCTTGCCGAGGTGCTCCGAGCACGAGCGCCCGAGCAGGAGGGGACGAGGGCTGCAATTATATCGCGCCCAATCGCAGTAATTTGCGCGATAATGTCCAGATACTCGGAATAATGTCCGGATACTGGCGGGATAATGTCCAGATACTCGCCGGCCGTTGTCTCTGGGGGGCGCGAGGGCTGGTCGATTCGAGGGGGGCGCCGATTCGACCGGCTGCAATGAGGCGTCAGCCCCCGGTGGTGCGGCGATATTCGTCGCCGCAGTAGGCCAGACGGTCGAGTCCGAGCACCTCGATGAGTCCGCTCTCGCTGGTGGCGATGGCGATGCGGTTGTGGTGCAGGGCGAGGTGGTAGGAGTCGGTCTCGAGGAGCGTCCGCTCGAGGGGGCCGAGGAGGGCGAAGCGCACAGTGCCGTTGGGGAGGACGGTGATGACGCGTTCACCGGCCTCTTTGCCCGTGGCGAAGGTGCCGATGACGTCGCGCAGGCGCCTGTCGTGCTCAGCCTGGTCGGGAAAGCGGGCGAGCTCAGGGAGGGCGAGAACGCTCTCCTGTCGGGTGGCCCCGAGGTAGGTCCGGGCGAAGAGCGCGAGGGCGGCGACGATCAGCAAGAGCGCGGCGCTGGTTTTCCAGCGCGGGGTGGTGGCGGAGGAGGAGGGAGTGGCCATGGCTTAGTGCTCCATCACGTAGAACGGCTCCTGGCGGAAACCCAGACGGAGCCGGTTGGGCGGGAAGCCGGCTTCGCGGGCGAGTTGGACCAGAGTCTCCAGCTGCCGGGCGTCGGCGGAAACGCGGTCCTCGCCGACGCTGACGATCGAGAGGGCGGCGCGGAGCCGCTGGCCGCGGAGGCGGGTGTTGGTCAGGAAGACGTAGCGGCCGCCGATGGGCGTGGTCTTCTGCCAGCGGGAGACGTCGAGGGTCTTCTCCATGCCGGCGGGCACGGCGCCGGGGGCGGTGCTGGTCTCGGGCCAATCGCCCTTTTCATGGGCGTAGTGCTGAAAGGCGGCGGCGAACTGCCGCAAATCCGTGATGGTCGCGATCGCGCGGCTCCGGCGCTGGGCGGCTTGCGCGCGGGGGACGATCAGCGCAGCGGAAGCGGCCAGCAGGAGGATCACGAGAGCCAGCGGCAGCAGGATCGAACCACGGATGGCAAAAGGGTGGCGGGAGGAGCGCTGGAACGCATCCGGTAAGAACATGCGCCGAAAAAAGCAGCGAATTGGCGCCTTGGCGAGACGCGGAAAGGCAAATGAAGAATTGAGAATGGAGAATGCAGAATGGCCGCTCGGAACCGGACTCAGGACCAGAGCATTCTAAATTCTACATTCTCCATTCTGCATTCGTTCACTGCGGCAGCTGGACGCCGAAGCGCTGGATGGACGAGCCTTCGAGGCGGTGGAGCTCGGCGACGGCGCTGCGGAGGGTGGCCTTGGCGCTGAGTTCGTTGACGCGGGCCTGCTCGAGGTCGTCCTGCGCCTGGAGGACCAGGCGGCTGGTGGAGAGGCCGGCGTCGAAGCGGGCCTTCTGCAGGTCGTACTGGCGGGCGGCGAGCTGGGTGGCCTGGGCCGCGATCTCGACGCTGGCGAGATTGGTTTCGACGGCGCGGACGGCGCTGCGGACGTTGACGAGGAGCTGCTGCTCGAGCTGCTCGAGGCGGACCTTTTGCGAGTTCAGGCTGGCCACCGCGGAGCGGTAACGGGCGCGGTCGGCGCGCATGCCCCAGGGCATCGAGTACTGCAGGCTCAGCGAGCGGGCGTCACCGTGATCGTTCGGCAGGGAGTTGATGACGTCGCCGTACGACGTGTCGTCGGTGCTGTAGCCGACGGAGGCGTTGAGCGTGAGCGACGGCAGGCGGTTGCGCTTGGCGGTGGCGACGTCGATTTCGAGCTGCTTGATCGTGTCGGTCGCGGAGAGGGTGTCGGGATAGTTGTCGCGGGCGGCCTTGTAGGACTTGGAGAACGACGGCACACCGTCGCGATAGTCGTCGAACGCGACCGGGCCGGGGCGAACGTCGAGGTTGTCGACGTTGACGAGGGCGAGGAGGGCGTCTTCCGCGTTGCGCACGGCCTGGTCGGCCTGGAGCTCGGCGCGGCGGGCGTTGGCGACGCCGACTTCGGCGGTGGCGACATCGAGGTCGGTGGCGACGCCGGAGGTGCGCTTGGCCTGGTTTTCCTCGAGCAGGCGGCGGGCGAGCTCGAGCGAGAGCTGGCGGATGCGGAGGGTTTCGCGGGCGGCGACAAGGTCGTAGTAGGCGTTCTCGGTGTTGCGGATGACCGTCAGCACGCGGCTGCGGTAGTTCACGTAGGCGATGCCGACGCCGAGCTTGGCGCGCTCGAGGGAGGCGGTCGCGACGGTCTTGCCGGCGCCGCCGAGGAGCGGCTGGCTCAGGTTCGCGGTGACGCCGCTGGAATAGGAGGGGACGCGGGTGGAGGAGCGCGAAAGGTTGCTGGTGAGGGAGAGGGTGCCGTTGGTCTGCGGGATCTTCTCGCTTACGCCGGCGGTGAAACGCGTGCTGTTGGAGTCGCGCGGGAGGACGAGCGTGGTTCCGTCCTGCTGCTGGACCGCGTAGGAGGAGCGGTTCAGGGTGCGGGTGCTGCTGCCGGTGATCGTCGGCGTGAAGTCGGCGCGGGCGACATTGAGCGTCTCGCGGGCCTGTTCGACGGTGTAGCCCTGGATTTGCAGGTCGAAGTTCTTCTTCATCGCGAGCGCAATGCACTCCTCGAGCGTGAGCGGAGCGCCGCCGGGGCTCGGGGGCGGTGTGGTCTGCTGCATCAGCGTTTGCTCCTGGGCGGAGGGCTGGACCGCGGCAGCGGGGGCGGCGGGGGTCTCCTGCGCGCGCAAGGCGGCGGCGGAGAGGAGCGTCAGGGCGAGGAGGGCGCGGACAGAGGTGCTGGGCATGACTTCAGATTTTGGCAACAGGGCGACGGTCTAGGTAGAACACGCAGCGCGGGTGAAAGTTACTGGTTTCCAAAACGAGGCCCCGAAGGTTTCGCGCCGCGGACCGAAAAGCGCCGTGTCTGGCGGGGCGAGACGGAGCGGGCGTCGGAAAGTTGCGGCGAATCTGGGGCGCGACCGGGGTGATGCCGCAGGTGAAGAAAGTGCCCCCCCGGGAAGGCCGAACCCAACGGTATCGACGCACCGGACACGGCGGTGCGCGGAGCGGGGTGGAAGGCGAGCCCGACGCGCCTGGGCGCGTCGGGAAGACTGGAGCCGGTGGTCACCCCGGAAGTGAGGCCGAAAAGGGCCATGGGGGGAAGACTTGGCTCCGCGAGCGGCACGCCCGCTGGGATCAGCGGAGTGTGCCGCGGATCAATGGTTCACTGCACCTTCGGCTCGGTGCGCTTGAGCTCGCGCTCGACGATCTCGGCCACGTAGGCCGTGGCGCCCATGCGGGCGGAGAACGTGGCGAGCTGGGCCTTGGTCTCGGCGAACTTGGGATTCGCTTCGCTCAGGTCCGGCAGCTTCTTGTCCTGCGCGTAGACGAGCACGCCCTTGTCGGGGCTGAGGACCATGTCGGAAACCTGGCCCTTGCTCAGCTGCTCGAGCGCGGTCAGCAGGGTGTAATCGAGGTCCTGCGGGCGGCTGCGGAGGGAGAACGGGGCGATGCTCTTGGTCTCGAACTTGAGGCCCGAGCTGGAGCCGGCGGCGGCGACCGCCTTGTCGAACGCGTCGCCAGCCTTGAGGCGGGCTTCGATCTGGGACTTGGCGACCTTGCCGAGTTCGACGAAGCGCTTGCGCTTCTCGTTTTCGGTGAAGTCGGCGAGGACCTTGGCGCGGACCTCGACGAACGGCGGCTTGCGCGCGGGTTCGATGTCCTTCCAGAAGAGCACCGCGGCGCCGTTTGGCGTCGGGAGGGCGTCGGAAATGTAGCGGTCCTTGTTCAGGCGGAACGCGGCGTCGGCGATCTCGGGCGAGTTGCCGAGCTCGGCGGGACCGGCCTCGCGGGTGAACGGCGCGAGCGGCTTCGGCTGCAGCTTGCGGCCGGCCAGCACGCCTTCGAGGGCGGGACCGTTGGGAATCTTGGATTCGAAGATGGCGACGGCGACGTCGCTGGCGGCCTTCTGCGCGAGGCTCTGGGCGCGTTCGCGAATGAGCGTGGCCTGGACCTGCGGGCGGGCGGCGGCGAAATCGGCATCCGCGTTGGCAGGCGCCTTCGGGTCGGCGGGCTTGGCGGCGGCGGGCTTCGGGAAGCGGGCGGGATTGGCGTCGTAGAACGCGCGCACCTCGGCGTCGGTGATCTTCACGTTGGCCACGTAGTTGGCGGCCGGGAACTCGATATAGGTCGCGACGACGCGGGGCGGAATCTCGTAGCGAAATACGTTGTCCTCAAAAAACTTGGTCAGCTGGACGTCGGTCGGCTTGAAGTCGGGCGCGAAGGACGCGTAGTCGGCCGTCGCAATGGCGAGGGTCCAGGTGGTGTCGGCGCGCTCGAGCTGGGCGCGGACGTCGCGGGCGAGCACGTAGCCGGGGCCGGCGAGGAGGGCGTTGACCTTCTCCATGCGGACGTCGTCGCCGATCACGCGGGCGATGTCGGCCGCGTTCACGCCGCCTTTGCTGTTCTTCAGGTTGTCGCGGAAAGTGGCGTACGCCTTCGGGTCGAACTGGCCGTCCTGGCCGGCGAACATGCGCAACTTCTTGATGGCCTCCTTGATCTCGGCCTCGGTGCTGGCGGGAATGTGCCAGGTGTCGGCGAGGTGGAGGCTGGCAGCGCGCTGAAACGCGTACTGCTGCACCTGGTCGTTATCGAGGCCCATCATCGCGCCCACCTGCAGGTTGATGCTCAGGGTCGCATCCCCCATGAGGCGCTGCTGGTCGCCGGCCATCGCGAGATTGTAGCCGAAGAACTCGCGGTCGACGTAGCGACGGTCACCGCGGCCGATGCCTGGGGAGGCGCCGATGGTGAAAATGAAGGAGATGATGGTGACCGCCAGCAGGATCGCGAAGATCGTCTTGAAGTGGTGCTGGAAGTATTTCTGGATCCAGGAGATCATCGGGTCGAAAACGGCGACGGTAGGTTCGGCCAAGCCGGTGGCAAGGGCGAAGTGGGGTGAACCCCGGATGCGCCGGTCGGCGCCCGATGCAGGCGGCGCCGCGATGGCCGCAATTTCCACTCCGCGCCCGCGCGAATTACGCCGACGGCGGATTTTCGGCGGGCCGCGAGCCAAGGGTGAACGGCGGCCTCGAGTCGTCGAACTTGTATTCGGCAAACAGGTCGTCGAGCGACTTCTGGAAGAGTTCGTTCTCGCTGAGACGGTTCAGCGCGGCGTCGTAGTGCGCGATGATGGGGTCGATGTGATCGAGCGAACTGCCCACCAGGTTTTCGCCAAAGCTGTCGTCCCGGGTCTTGAACTCGTGCAGCGTGATGCGGTTCAGCGGACGCGCGGGCTGGTAACACGTGTCGGGCTCGGTCTGATCGGTCTTCGGCAGGACCGGCATCACCAGCTCGAGTTTCTCCAGCCGGCCCAGGCACTCGTTCACCAATTGGGTGGGGACCTTGAGCATGACGCTGAGGTCCGAGGCGGAGATCGGCGGCAGGCACTCGCGGAACCGCCGGCAGATCGTGAGGAAGACCACCAGCGTGAGCCGCTCGCGCGTGTTTTCCGGCAGCGTGCTCCAGGCGGCCTGGCTGTTGCGGAACTGCACGTTCTGCACCGCGTAGCTCACGATGCCGCCGATCAGCAGGTACAGCCAGAAGAAGTACAGGGCGAAGAGGAGGACCAGGGGCAGCGCCACGGAGCCATAGAGACTGCGGGTGAGGATGACGCGCCGGACGTAGAGCATGCCGGCGTAGTTGTTGAGCAGCAGCAGGCCGGTGACCACGAGCGCGCCGAGGAATGCCGCGGCCCAGAAGACGCGCGTGTTGGGAATCACGCGGTAGACAATCGTCAGCAGCGCGACCAACAGCGTCATCGAGAAGAGCGGGAGCGACCACTTTAGCATGCGGAGCAGTTCATGCCCGCCGGGCAGGTCGCGAAACATCGGCTCGAAGACGTTGATGAAGGTGCCCGCGCCGAGCAGCGTGATCGCGGCAAAGAAGATGACCGCGCCGAGCGTGAGGATCGTCCAATAGAACACGATCCGCACGATGATCGAGCGGCCGACGCGCACGCCCCAGATGTCGTTGAAGGCGTCCTCGATGGTCTTGAACAGCAGCAGCACGATCATGATCAGCGAGATCGCACCGAAGGCGCCGCCGGAGCTGGAGCGGGCGGCGGTGATGATGCCGCGGACGAAGTGGACGATGTCGGGGTTGACGCGCTTGGCGATCGCCTGGTGGCCGGGCGGCGCGGTCGGGGTGTGGGCGTTGAGGGCGGGGGCGGGGGTGGAGGAGTCGGCCGGTGTCGGAGCCGGCGCCAAGGTGGTCGGCGCGTTTGGCGCGGGCGGCGGCACGGCGGATGCAGGGGCGGGAGCGGGCGTGGCTGGTTGGGCGGCGGCGCGGGAGGGGTCGGGCGTGGGCGCGGCGGCGGTGGTACCGGCGGCACGGGCTTCGGAGTGTCGGGCCTCGAGGCTGAGCTGCGGGGCGACGAGCTCGATGACGCGCCCGATCTTGTCCGAGATCACCTCGTCGCCCTTGTCGCCGAGCACGAAGCCGCCGACGAGGACGGCGATCGCGATCAAGGGGCCGAGTCCGAGCAGCGAACTGAAGCTGAGGGCGGCGGCGCGGCTGGTGACGCGCGTCTCGAGGAACACCGTGATGGAGATCGAGACAACCCGCAGGAACGCGTACAGCAGGCCGCGCGGAGTGCGGTCGCGCAGGAACGCCGATTGCCAGATCTCCCGGTTGTAGATGTGAACCAGACGCCGGCGGAGGGCCGTCAGACTCCGCAGGGGTGAACCCGACGGGGAGGCGGGCGCGGCGTTCGGCATATCAATGGCCCAGCAATTGCCAGGCGAGCAGGCCCATGCCGACGACACCGGCGGCCGCCGCGAGCATGGCTGGCAGGATGCTCACCGCGACGGTGCAGATATAGAGTCCGGTGCTGCCGAGCACGACGGCACCAAGCGCACCGGACAGGCCCTGGGCGTAGAACATGAAGCCGAGCAGCCCGAGGCCGAGCGCGGCGCGGAAGCGGACGACGGGATAGAACGAGGCCATGCCGAGCGCCAGGAACACCGCGAGGATGACGTCGATGGCACCGAGGGCCAGGAGCGGGTGGTCGAGGAGCTTGCCGGGAGTGAAGCCGTTCAGCACGTCGGCGGACGGGAGAATCTCGGCGACGGCAGCGATCGCGCACGTGACGATGGCGCCGATCATGCCGATGCGGGCCGCGCGGGCCATGGCGATCTCGGGGTCGGCCTTGCCCTTGGTGTCGGCGGTGCGCCCCTCGGCGGCGGCGAGCATGTCCTGCACGCTGATCTCCTTCGCGTTCTCCTGGGGTTTGTTGAGCGATTTGAACTCCGCCTTCTTCAGCGTGTGCTTCTTCTTTTCGGGGAAGACCTGGGCCAGCAGCTCGGCTTGGTCGGCGATCGTGCGCCATTGCTCCGTCTCGGCATCATAGACCAGCGTTTCCTGGGTGACCTGGCCGGCCTCCGCGAGGTCCGCGACCTGCTGAATGCTGAATGGCCCGCGGGCCTCGGTTTCGGACGCATTGCGGATGTAGATTTCCTGCGTGGCCATGCGCGGCAGGGTGGTCGGGGGCCGGGGGACCGGCAAGAGCGTTTTGGGGCTCACCAGGGGGAACAAGGCTCGGGTCTTTCTCTTACTCGTTCTCTTTCTCGTTCTCTCGGCGGCGGCGCCGACGGCGCCGCCGCCGAAAAATCACGGATACGGACACGGATACCGACGGACCGCATTTCCGCGGATACCGATTTCGAGAACGAGAACGACCTGGGGCGGCTACGATTTCTCGGGGCGACCCTCAATCCCTCAATCCCTCGAGAGTAAGAGTAAGAGTAAGAGGAAGAGTAAGAGAAAGAGATGGGGCCCCCCCGCACTTCGGGCCTTTACATCCGAGTCAGGGTGCGGAGACCCAAGAGTCCGAGGCCGGACTCGAGGATCAGGAGAGTGCGGGCGCAGAGGAGGAGGCGGCGGGCGCGGACGGCCGGGTCGTCGACGAGGACCTTGTCGGCGTTGTTGAAGGAGCTGTAGTCGCCGGCGAGTTCGAAGAGGTACAGCGACAGGTAGTGCGGCCGGAGCGTCTCGCCGGCGAGGCGCACGGCGTCGGGGAACTTCGCGATCTTGCGCGCGAGGGTGAGCTCGGTCGGCGTCTCGAAGACCGTGGCGGCCGCCTCGGTCTCCGGCGCGGCGGGCGTGGCGCCGGCTTTGCGGAAGATCGAGTGGATGCGCGCGATGGCGTAGAGCAGGTACGGGGCGGTGTTGCCCTCGAGCGAGAGCATCTTGTCCCAGGAGAAGACGTAGTTGCTGCTCCGGTTCTGCGAGAGATCGGCGTACTGGACGGCGCCCACGCCGACGACGCGGGCGATTTCGCGGCGCTCGGTCTCGGACAACTCGGGGTTCTTCTCGGAGACGATCGCGAACGCGCGCTCCTCGGCCTCGTCGAGGAGGGCCTTGAGCTTGATGACGTCGCCGCTGCGGGTCTTGAGGGCCTTGCCGTCCTCGCCGGTGACGGCGCCGAAGGTGACGTGGTGGAGCTCGGGCAGGCGGTAGTGTTTCGCGGCGAACCACTTTTTCAGCGTGAGGAAGAGCTGCTCGAAGTGGTCGGACTGGCGGAAGTCGGTGACGATGACGATGCCGTCGGCCTTGAAGTGCTCGGCCCGATACAGCGCGGTGGCGAGGTCGGTGGAGGCGTAGCCGCTGGCGCCGTCGGCCTTGCGCACCATGAACGGATTCGGGCGCTCGGCGTTGCGGCTGAAGCGCGGGTGTTCGTCGTGGAAGACGACGAGCGCGCCCTCGCTGTTTTCGGCGAGCCCGGTCTCGGTGAGCTCGCGGTACACGCGGTCGACCTTGTCGTTGTAGAAGCTCTCGCCGAGGTTGTGGTCGAACCGGATGCCGAGCCGGTCGTAGATCTGCTGGAAGGCGCCGAGGCTGACCTCGGAGAACTTCTGCCAGAGGGCGTAGCTCTCGGGATCGCCGTTCTGGAGCTTCACGAGCTCCTGGCGCGCCTCCTCGAGTTCGGGCGAGCCCTCGGGCGTGGCGTTGTTGCCGGCCTTGTACAACCGCTCGAGCTCCTCGATCGGGTCCTGGGCGAGCGCCTCGGGGTTCACCCAGCGCTTGTAGCCGTAGATCAGCTTGCCGAACTGGGTGCCCCAGTCGCCGAGGTGGTTGTCGCGCACGACATTCGCGCCGGTGAAGGCGAGCAGCCGGCAGATCGCCTCGCCGATGACGGCGGACCGCAGGTGGCCGACGTGCATCTGCTTCGCGGTGTTGGGTGAGGAGTAGTCGACGACCCAGGTCTGGCCGGCGTGCGCGGCGGCGGCGCCCTTGCGCAGGTGCTCGGCGGAGTCGTGCGCCTGGAGCCAGGCGAGGAGGACGGCGGGCTTGAGGGTGAAATTGATGAAGCCGGGTCCGGCGATGGTGAGGTCGTAGGTCTCGCGGAGCGTGGCGGGCAGCGCGGCCATGAGTTTCTCCGCGACCTGGCGCGGGTTCATTTTCCGCGCCTTCGCGTACGCGAGCACGCCGTTGGCCTGGAAGTCGCCGTGACGCGGATCGGCGGTGCGCACCTCGGGGGCGAACGCGGCGGCGTCAGCCAGCCCCGCGGTCGCGGCCGCGGCCTTCAGGGTCTGCTCCAGTTCTTCCAGGAGGTTGAACGTAACGTGCATCCCGGCAGCAAACCGGATTCCCGCCGCCGCCGGCAAGACCGGAAACCCGGGCCTGAAACGCCAATTGGGAAGCCCGCAGACGGCGGACGAGAGGAGGGGGGGAACCGCGAAAGGCGGGAAGGAGCGCGAAAATGTGGGGTGGGCGGGGGCGAGAGAGGAATGCGGGTGCGGCGGCGACCACCGCCCGTTTTCGCGGTTCGGCTCGCGGCCGTGTCGCGGTGGAACCTGGTTTGGGAGGACGGAACCGTTCGGAAGGAAGGGTAACCACGAATGGACTCGAAGGGACACGAATGGACCCGGAAGCGCGCAGACGGCGGACGAGACGAGGGGGGAACCGCGAAAGGCGCGAAGGAACGCGAAAATCTGGGGCGGCTGATCGCGAGGGAGGAATGCGGGTGCGGCGGCGACCACCGCCCGTTTTTGCGGCTCAGTTCGCGGCCGTTCGCGGTGGACCCTGGTTTGGGAGGACGGAACCGTTCGGAAGGAAGGGTAACCACGAATGGACTCGAATGGACACGAAGGAACCCGGAAGCGCGCAGACGGCGGACGAGAGGAGGGGTGAACCGCGAAAGGCGGGCATGTGGTTTCAAGTTCGTTGTAGCAGATAGCCTGTCTTTTCTTCC